>NZ_FZLB01000006.1:0-65572 GCF_900196775.1 Helicobacter bizzozeronii | reverse complement strand
GAGCTTGAAGGGGGGCGGGCTGTTTTTGTTTTGGCAACAATTAAGTAGTTGGAGTTCTAAGATCATCTTAGAATAAGTGCCATTGTTGGCTTGGCTATAGGCAATATCCACTTGGGTGCTGTTTTGCAAAAGCTGGTAATAATAGTGCTTTTTGAGGTTCAATTTATCTTGCAAAGTGGGGATTTTGAGGCGTTGGCGGGTGGGGGTGTTTAAAAAGAGATCGTGATCCTTGATATGGGGCACGAGGTGATCGTTAAAATCCAGCAACACCACATGTTCAAAGTGCAAACCCCTAGTTTCTAGCACATCGAGCACCTTGATCTTCCCCCCGCCCACATCATCAATGCGTAAATCCTTGAGAGCACGCATATAAAGTTCTAGCAAGTCCTTAAACCCATAGCCCTTCAGGCTGGCTTGGATGGGGGCATAGGTGCGCATAAACTCCTCATTAAAGCTTTGGAGCTTATGTGGGGGGGTGCTATAAGCCTCGTGCAAACATTGCTGGCATGCTTGTTGGAGTTGCTCTAGGGGGGGCTTGGAGCTATGCGGGTCTGGTGCCAAATTTTCAAGGGCTTTTAAATAGGACTCAAAAATCACGCGTGCTTCTTTCCCGCGGGCAAAATTCAAATTGCCCTTAATGTCTAGGAGTTTGAGCCATGTATTCATCTCTGGGCTGGGCGTGATGATGGCTAGTTTGCTAGGCTCTAAGCCCTCTTTAAGCCACTCTTGCACGCGCGCTAAAGCCAAGCCAATTTGTTCCATGCGTTCATTAAAGCCCCAAATGCGGATTTTGTCTTTATTAAAGGGGGTGTGTGTGCTGTGTAAAATGGGGTTTTGCCCGCTAACAAGGGCGCGTAAATCCAGTGCGTAGGTGTGATCGATCTTAAGTTCTAGGTGCAGAAAATCTAAAAAATCCTTGTTGTAGCGATCGCAAGCGGTGTGTAAGATCACGGGCACTATCTCATTGATTTTAAAGAGCATGTCTTTTTCGCGCGCATTTAAAAAGCCCTCCATGTAAAACTCAATCTGGCTAAATTTTTGCAACACGCTGGGGAGCAAGATAGGTTTAATGGCTAATAGCGGATCGTAAAAACCCCATGCTTGCAGGGCTTGGGTGTAGCGATCGTAAATGCGTTGCAAAATCTCCAAATGGTAGGCATAATCCCCGTAGGTGTCTTGGCTAGGGATTTGGGCGATGTTAAGATCAAATTGGGCTAATTCGCTAAAAAAATGGGCTACAAAGGCACTCCCATCCAAATACCCTAAAAAGGTCTTTTCAAATACGATCAAGTTTTCTGAATCTTTTAAAACGCCCTCCTCTTGCACCTCTTGGATCGCACGCATTAAGAGCACTTGGCGCACGCCCTCTGGGATTTTTTGCAAATGGGGCACATAGCTCACTTGGCTATAAAACTCTGACACGCTCCAAATGGTGGGTAAAAACCCGTCCTCTTGTTGGGCGCAAAAGGCATTGCACGCACGGCGGCTACTAAAGACATACAAAATATTCCCAGCAGACATAGCTAACTCTCCAGCAAACTTTGCGCTTTTTGAGCGATTGTTTCAGGGCTAAAACCAAAATGTTTGAAGAGCACAGAGCCCGGGGCGGACTTGCCAAAACTCTCCATATTCACAAGCGCATGCGCAAATCTAAACCATTCCAACCCACGGCTAGCCTCAATGGCTAACACCTTGCCTACAAATAGCCCCTCTAAATACGCGCGATCCTGCTCTAAGAGTAAATCAAAGCAAGGCACGCTCACCACTTGCACCCCAATTTGTTGCGCCTCTAGCAAAGAGACCGCTTTTAAGCACACTTGCACCTCGCTCCCACTACTGGCTAAGGTGATCTGCACGGGCTGGGGGCTTTGATAGAGCACATACCCCCCCTTTTGCACTTTTGCTAGATCGCCCATAGGCAAGACCTCAATGTTTTGGCGACTCAACACAAAAGCACAACTCTTTTTAAGATTCAAAGCCACCTGCCAACAAAGGACATTTTCATGGGCATCCATGGGTCTAAAGACATAGAAATTAGGTAGGGCTCTTAGGTGGCTAAGCTGTTCGATGGGCTGGTGGGTGGGACCATCTTCGCCCACCCCGATACTATCATGGGTGAAAATATAAAAAACTTGGTTGCCCATCAAGGCACTCAAGCGCAAACTGGCGCACAAATAATCACTAAAGACAAAAAAGGTCGCACAAAAGGGCACAAACAAGCCATAATTAGCGATTCCATTGCAAATTGCCCCCATGGCATGCTCTCTGATCCCAAAATGCAGATTACGCCCCGCATGGGTGGGTGAAAAGTCTTGTTGGTGGCTTAAGGTGGTGTTGTTAGAGGGGGCTAAATCCGCACTCCCGCCTAAAAAGCCTTTGTAAGCCTGGCTGATCGCATTTAAGATTTTGCCATTGCTCGCCCGTGTGGCGACTTGTTGCCCGACCTCAAAAGTGGGGTAAGCCACTTGGCTAAAATCCTTGGCTTGCAAGTGGGCGATCTGCTCTTGGATGCTTGGGGTGAGCTTTTGCTCCCACAAACGCTCCCACACCTCGTTTTTTTCCATGTGGAAATGCAGGACAACACTTTTGGGGATATAAAAGGAGGGGTGTTCCCAGTTTAAAGCCCGCTTAGAGTTTTGCAACACCTCCAAGCCCAAAGGTGCGCCATGCACCTTAGAACTCCCCTCCAAGCCCAAAGCCCCCTTACCGATGGTGGTTTTAGCGATGATGAGTGTGGGTTTAGTGCTCTCTTGTGCCTCTCTTAAAGCCCGATCGATGTCTAAAAAATCATGCCCATCACAGCTTAACACCTCCCAGCCCTGCGCTTTAAAGCGCAAGCCCACATCTTCGCTAAAGGCTAGATGGGTATCCCCCTCAATGGTGATGGCGTTGCTATCATAGATCACAATGAGATTTTTAAGCCCCAAATGCCCGGCTAAAGATGCGCTCTCATAGCTCAAGCCCTCTTGCAAATCCCCATCCCCACACAGACAATAGACCTTGTGGTCAATGATCTCTGTGCCCAACATCTCTTGAGCTAATTGACTTGCCATGCTAAAGCCCACAGCGTTAGCAAAGCCTTGCCCTAGCGGTCCGGTGGTGATCTCAATGCCCTCTGTGTGCTTGTATTCTAAATGCCCGGGGGTTTTGGAATCCAGTTGTCTAAAGGCTTTTAAATCCTCCAAACTGATATGAAAGCCCCATAGATGCAAGAGCGCATAAGCTAGGGCACTGGCATGCCCGCCACTAAATACAAGGCGATCGCGATTAAGCCATGCCGGGTTTTTAGGATTAATTTTCAGGTGCAAGCCTAGCACCACCCCCACATCGGCTAACCCCATCGCCACGCCCGGATGCCCGCTATTGGCTTGTTGCACCATATCCGCGCACAAAAAACGCAAAGTGGTGGCCATGTTTTGGAGTGTGGGCAAATCTTGGGGGCTTAAGGCTAAAGATTGCATGCGATACCTTTTGATGGATTGGGCGCATTGTAACATACTTACCACCGCTTCAAGCTAAAGAGTAAAAGTGGTATTTGGAACAAATCCAGAGGCTCAGAGTAGCAAAAATACCCTCCAGCGCATCATTTGGAGTATTGAGAGAAAAGCTCTTGTATGGGGAGATTTAAGCCTTAGGGGAGCAGAATAAAACGCCCCCAAATGGGGGTAACACCTTTTGCAATTAGAACAAGAGGCTAGATTGGTGCTTGTTGGAGCCGTGCAACTAAAACTAGGCATTTATGAAACAATTAGTCTAAAAGATTACTAAATAGAATAAGAAAGCATGATACATTATCTTAAGGTTTATTTTATTAAATGGCATATATAGTTTCATTTGTAATTCCATTTTTAAGGCGTGTGATGAAAGGTTTTAAAGTATTAAAAAGAGTGTTGCCATGTAGCGTGGCTCTCTGTGGGCTTTTGAGCACGGGTTTGCAAGCGGCTAGCTTTGCTTACGATCTCAAGTTTATGAGCTTCACCTATAACCTAGCGGGCAAGGATAACCCTTATTGGAATAGTCTTGTTAATATGAAAAACCGAATCATGCCTGAGATTGGGATTCAATTTGACAAGCACCAATCCATCATGTTTGGGGGGTGGTTTATCCAAAATTTGCACACCCATTATAGCTACTTCCCCTATTCTTGGGGGGTTACAATGTATTATAGTGCGGTCGGCAAGGACTTTAGGGCGTATGTAGGCATCATCCCTAGAACCTACACAATGGCATCCTACCCTTTAGCCGCCTTTAAAAAGCTCTTTTGGTTTAAAGACCCCACCGTTAGAGGGGCGATGTTCCAATATAAACCTGCTTACAACCCTAATCGCTGGTGGAATGGCTGGGCGGAGTTCATCATTGACTGGTATGGGGGGCGTAACTGGAACAACATTGGTGGCAAGAAATACGCCGCCAACCATTACAACATGAATCAAATGCTCTACTTTGGGGCTTCTGAGTGGTCGTTTTTAAAGGGCTATTTGGGCTTTGGGGGGCGCATTGTGGCTTTCCACAACACCAGTTCTTATAGCATGGGCGATCCTTATCCCTTTGGGGGCAACCCCGATCCAGCCATGCGCGGACAAGACCCACTATGGCCCAATGGTTACCCCTATGCCGCCGGGCAACCCGAGGCTGGCAAACCCGGTGTTTATTCTAACCCCACGGTGCTCGATCGCATTTATTACTATGGCTATATCAAAAGCGATTTAAAACGGCTTGCCCCCTTTTTGGATAAGCTCTCGGTGGCTTTTGGCACAATGAGCGAACAGGAACATTATTGCGTGCGCTCAGGCAATCGTTGCGGTCCTAGCCAGTGGTATAATAGCTTTGGGGGGCAATTTGACTTCGAGATACAATATAAGGGCTTTGGATTTTATAACAAATACTACTTCTCTGACAAGCCCCAAATGAAGTTTTACGCCACCTATGGGCGCGCACTCTATACGGGCTTGCCATGGTACCATGCCCCCAACTTTGAACGCATTGCCCTTTATTATGTCTATAAAAACAAATTCTTAAGCGTGCGTGCCGATGCTTTTTTTAACTTCATGGGCGGGGGCGATGGGCATAGCTTGAATGGGCATGGGGGCAAGTGGTACACCACTTTCCAACAATTTGTAACCATTGGCATTGACACCCGCCAGCTAGTGGATTTTGTCCGCGCCCACCACAACTAAAAAGGCTTCTAATCGTTTTTGACTCTCTTGATCCCCTAGGACAAAGAGAGCATCTTTTAGCCCAATGCCTCCAGCCTTGCCTAGCAAGGCTAATCTTAAGGGCAACATCAAAGCCGCACTTTTAAGCCCATGTTCTTGCATAAAAGCATGTAAAAAATCCTCCAAACTCTCTGGACTACTAAAAAGATTAGGATCAAATCTCAAGGGTTCTAGGGCTTTGTATGCGCTCTCTAAGTTTTTAAGTTTATCAAGCTCATAGGTGCTAGGGGGGGTTAAAATCTCTTGTATGCTGAGTGCTATTTGTTTGAGGGTGGCACACCTCGCCTTTAGAGCTTGCAACAACACTTCTTGTTTTAAGGGGGATAATTTTTCTAAGGGGTTGCAATCAAAATCTTTTAAAAGGGCTTTGAGCTGGTCTGTGGGGCTTTGCTTGATATAATGGGCGTTGAGCCAATCGAGTTTATGCAAGCTAAAGCAACTCGGCGCGCTGTTGAGATCATCAGGGTTAAATAAGTTTATCATCTCAGCCAAGCTAAAAATCTCTTGATCCCCACAACTCCAGCCCAAACGCACTAAAAAGTTCAACAACCCCTCTTTAAGATAGCCCAAAGCCTGATAATCCATCACCCCCATTGCCCCATCGCGTTTGCTGAGTTTATGCCCGTGTTCGTTAAAAATCATGGGCACATGGTAGAATTTGGGGGGTGTGAAACCCAATGCCTCATATAAGATTAATTGTTTGGGCGTGTTACTCAAGTGATCATCGCCCCGAATAACAACATTGATCCCCATTAAGGCATCATCTACACTCACCACAAAATTATAAGTGGGCGTGCCATCTGCGCGCGCAATGATAAAATCATCTAATTCCTTAGCCTGCACCACCATCTCCCCCTTGATCCCATCATCAAAACAGATAGCACCGCTTAAAGGGGCTTTAATGCGCACCACGGGTTGGTTATGCGGGGGTGTGCCTGTAAAATCACGGTAACGCCGATCATATCTGGGAGTCTCCCCCCTAGCTTTTTGGCTCTCTCGCAAAGCCTCTAACTCCTCTTTAGACATGTAACAATGATAAGCCTTGCCTGCATCTAGCAAGCGTTGGATATGCTCTTGATAAACTTTTAAGCGTTGGGACTGGTAGATAATCTCCCCATCAAAATCCAAACCCACCCACGCAAAGGCTTTTAAAATCGCCTCGCTCGCCTCTTGGCAGTTGCGTTTAAAGTCGGTGTCCTCAATGCGCAAATAAAATTTCCCGCCATTTTTTCTAGCCCAAAGGTAGTTAAAAAGTGCCGTTCTTAGCCCGCCGATGTGTAAATGCCCCGTGGGTGAGGGCGCAAAACGCGTTACAACCATAGATGTCCTTTTTAAGCCCAAAAATCTTAAAATAGGCATTTTAATACAGCTAACTTAAGGGGCGGTTATGATCTGCGTGTTGGATATTGAAAGTGTGCCTGATGTTGCCTTGATTGAGGAGCATTACCCGCAAATGTGTGGGGGGGCTACTAATGACTTAGAGATTTGCCAAAAGGCTTTTGAGTGGCAAAAGGAGCAAAGCGGGACGGCCTTTTTACCTTTGTATCTACACAAAGTGATTTCCATTGCCAGCGTGATCGCCGATGACTACGGGCATTTTAAAAAGGTGGGTAATTTTGGCAAACAGCTTGCCCAAAAGAGCGAAAAGGGCTTAATTGCCGATTTTTTGGCATTTTTCAACAAGCACCAGCCCAAGTTAGTCACTTTTAACGGGCGGCACTTTGATCTGCCCTTATTGATGCTCAAAGCCCTAGCCTATAATTTGGACGCACATGCATTTTACGAGCAAGAAAACCAAGCCCGTAATAAAAACAAATGGGAGAACTACCGCCAACGCTATAGCGAGGCGTTTCATACGGATTTGCTAGATAGTTTGACGCAATTTAGCGGGCTGAAAAACTTGAATTTAAAGGGGGTGTGTGCGTTGTGTGGCTTGCCGGGTAAATACGATGTGAGCGGGGATCAAGTCCATGTGCTCTACCATGCAGGGCAATTAGACCAAATTGATAGTTATTGCCAAAGCGATGTGCTCAACACCTATTGGCTTTATTTGAAATACGAACTGAGTAAGGGGCATTTGCTCAAAGAGGATTATCTTAATACTTTATTGCACTTCCAAGAGAATTTACCCCCCAATCAACCCTACACCCCCTTTTTCACCAAAGCTCTGCAAGTTGAGTTTGACAAAGAACTACAAGCTTGAGTTTGTCTAGGTTTGTTATGATCGCCAATCTACATTAAAACAAAGGATGAACATGTTAAAAAATGCCGCATTTTGGCTTTTAGGGGCGGGCTTATTGGTGGCTGCGCCTAACCACGATTTGAAATTTGATGTTTTTTACCGCCCTGTGGGGGGGAAGATGATGGAGGGCATGATCAAGCGCACCTACATGCGCATCACTTCCTTAAATAATGAGCCGGTGTTGGTTGAGGATATTATCATCAATCGTGGCAATTCTTGCAATATCACCAAAAAAATCGGGGACAACTTCAAGGACAAGTTCAAAAAACAGCCCTTGTTCAACTACCACCTCAAATATTCCCAAGAAAGCGCTTACGAACTCAAATGCGCCCCCTCCCAATTCCTAGAGATCAAGATTGTGACTGATAAGGGCGACTTTGAGCGCAAGGTGCAATAGGTTCTAGCGTGCAACCAATCTTTTTGGATAAAAGGGAGCTAGACAACCGCGCGCAGGTGCTCTATGCTCTAAGCGATCAGTTGCTCATGGAAAATGCCGCTAATGCTTTAAAGCAGGTGATCTTAGCACGGGTGCAAGCCCCCCAAGAGGTGTTGATCGTGTGTGGGGGTGGGGATAATGGGGGGGATGGGTACGCTTTGGCACGCCAGCTTAAGGGGAGTGCTTATAGCGTGCGTGTCTATGCCCCCAAAACCCCTAAAAGCACCCTATGCCAAATCCAATACCAACGCGCTTTGGCTGCCCAAGTGGAAATGGTTTTGGGCTTGCAACCTTGTAGCGTGTTGGTGGATTGCCTTTTTGGATCGGGCTTTAAGGGGGATTTGAGCCAAGAAGATCAAGAACTCATCGCCCAGATGAACGCCTTAGAGGGCTTTAAGCTGGCTTGCGATGTGCCTAGCGGGATAGACTCTAGGGGGTGTGTGGGTTCTGTGGCTTTTAAAGCAGATGTGAGCGTGAGCATGGGGGCTTTGAGGCTGGCTCTTTTTAGCGATGTGGCTAAGGATTTTGTGGGCGAGGTGATCGTGGGGGATTTGGGCGTGGGGCGGGGGCTCTATGAGAGTGAAAGCCCGTTTTTTTGGCTGGAAAAAAGCGATCTAAACCTGCCCTTGCGAGTCAAGCAAAACACGCATAAGGGGTATTTTGGACATGCGTGCGTGTTTGTGGGCGCGCAGAGCGGAGCGGGCTTGCTGAGTGCTTTAAGTGCGTTGGCTTTTGGGGCGGGGATGGTGAGCGTTTTAGGCGAGGGGTTTTTAAAGCATAGCAAGCCCTTAGAGGTTATGTATGCCCCAGATGTGCCACCCCAAGCAAATGCCTTTGCCATTGGCATGGGTTTGGGGCAAAATGTGCCCAGTTGCTTGGAGCAAATGCTCCAACAAGGTCCATGCGTGATTGATGCGGACATGTTTTATTGCCCCTTGTTAAAAGACTTATTAGAATTGCCCTATGAATTGGTGCTCACCCCCCACCCCAAAGAGTTTTTATCCCTCTTGCACATGGTGGGCTTTGAGGTGGGCATGCCCGAATTATTGCAAACTAAACTAGATTATGCCCTAGCCTTTAGCCAAGCTTACCCGCATGTGGTTTTGCTCTTAAAAGGTGCCAATGTGCTGATTGCCTACAACGGGCATTTGTATATTAACACGCTGGGCAGTAGCGCACTGGCTAAGGCAGGGAGTGGGGATGTGCTCTCTGGCATGATCGCCGCGTTGTTGGCACAGGGTTATAGCTTGTTGGATGCCAGTATCCATGCTAGTCTTGCGCATGCTCTAGCAGCTCAAGATTTTTGCTCCTTTGCCCTCACGCCCCTAGAACTCATCAAGTGCTTAAGAGATTTAACCCCATGACCTACACAAACACTTCCCAAGAAAATTTGATCATGATGGAAAGAGCGGTGTTTTCGGCTCTTTTGGAGGGCAATAAATACGAGGATTTTGCTTCGATGCTCAAGCCCGATGACTTTTTTTATCCTAGCCACCGCTTGCTTTTTAGTCTCTGTGGTACGCTTTATAATGCCAAAAAACCCGTTGATGCGTCTTTCTTAGACAGAGAGTTGCTCAAACACAGCGACCACAAAACGCATCGGGAGGCGTTAGCCCAAATCATGGCGACCTCTTCTATTGCCAACCTAGAGGCTTATATCCGCGCCATTCAAGAAGCCGCAATCCACAGACGCTTATTGCAACTCAGCATTGAGATCAGAGAGCAATGTTCCCAAGACAAGCCAAGCTCCATGATCTTAGATGAGGTGGAACGCACCCTGTACCAAATCTCCATACAAGATGCCAAGAAGAGTTTTAGACCCGTTACACAGATTGTCTATAACACCATGAAGATGATTGAAGAGGCTAAACTCAGGGGCAATAATAAAGTTACGGGTTTGGATACGGGTTTTTGCCAACTCAACGAATACACAGGGGGGTTTCAAAAGGGGGATTTGGTGGTGATTGGGGCTAGACCCTCGATGGGCAAAACCAGCTTTGTGCTCAATATCGCCCAAACCACCCTAACCCACAATCAGGGCGTGGCGATCTTTAGCATGGAGATGAGCGGGGAGCAGTTGATGATGCGTCTGCTCTCCTCATTGTCTATCTTGCACCTGCATGACCTCAAAATGGGGAATTTGACAGACCCCGCTTGGGAGAGTCTCTCTAGGAGCGCGCAAAACATCGCCCAAAAGCCCTTATTTATTGATGATAGCAGTGTTTTAACCATCCAGCATGTGCGTTCCAAATTACGCCAGCTCAAAAACCAGCACCCTGAGATCACCATTGCCATTGTGGATTATTTGCAATTGATGAGCGGGGATCGAGGCGATCTCAAACGCCACGAGCAGATTGCCGAAATCTCTAGGGGGCTTAAGACTTTGGCTAGAGAGTTAGATATTCCCATTCTAGCCCTCTCCCAGCTTAATCGTTCCCTAGAAAGTCGCGAGGACAAACGCCCCATCCTCTCCGATCTCAAAGAGAGCGGGGCGATCGAACAAGATGCCGATCAGGTCTTGTTTTTATACCGCGATGCGATCTATAAAAAACGCGCCCAAAACGAACTATTGGCAAAAATGCGCAAAGAGGGCAAGACTGAGGAGCTTAAAAAGCTAGAGAAGCAATTTCGCGATGAGGGTAAGTTGGAGTTTGGGCAAAATAATGGGGTGGAGGATGCTGAGATCATTTTGGCTAAAAATCGGAATGGGAGCATTGGGACGATTAAAGTGGGTTTTAACAAGGCTTATACCCGTTTTGAAGATCGCATCGAGCAAGAGGGCGATCAAAAACCCACCAACATGAACATGCCTGAAACGACCATGTCAGGACCACAGCCCTCTTATGAACCTGAAACAACGATGCCAAACATGTCAGAGTTTGTTTCCAGTGCGCCTGAACCTGCCCCTAAAGAGTCCATGACCTTTGTGCCCATCCAACACTGAAAACACATTCTTTAGCCCAGCCCCTCTTACAAAATAAATACGATTGGTTGGGGGCATGCCTTCTCTTGCTCGCCCTTCTTGCCCTCTCACTGGGCTATAAATACACCCAATACCAAACATTTTTAGGCAAAAAACCCCTAAGGATACACGCCCAAGTGATCTTACAATATGCTAAGGGTCCCCAGCCCTATTATGTCCTCAAGCTCAAAGACCCGCATGGCAATCTCTTTTACACCACCAGCAAAGAGGACATCAAGGACTTGACCTATGCTTTCGTGCAAGCCTATGGCAAGATGGCAAAATGTTCCTTTTGGGAGTTTTTAAAAAGCTGTTATTTCCACACCTTTTATCTGACCCTAAGCCCCTCTAAGGATTATAAAAACCCCCTACGCACCTTGATTAACGCCCAACACCAAAATCCACTGATGGGCAATTTCTACAACACTTTATTTTTAGCCGACTCTTTGGATACACGCACCCGCCAAGTGAGCGTGGGGCTAGGCATTAGCCACATCATCGCCATTAGTGGGTTTCATTTAGGAATCCTCAGTGCCTTTTTTTACACCCTCTTTAAAATCCCCTACACTTTTTTACAACAACGCTATTTCCCCTACCGCAACCGCACCTATGATTTGGGCGTGCTGGTCTTGCTTGTTATGGGGGTTTATTTGGTGCTCTTGGATTTCCAACCCTCATTTTTGCGTGCCTTTGTGATGGCTGTGGGGGCGTTTGCGCTCTTTTTTAGCGGGGTGGAATTATTGAGCTTTGCGTTTTTGTTATTAGTGGTGCTGGTGGGTTTAGCCCTCTTCCCAAACCTGATCCGCCATGTGGGCTTCATTTTGTCGGTGTGCGGGGTGTTCTATATTTTTTTGTTTATCAAATACACCCCCAAAATGCCCGCTTGGCTTTATGCCCTCTTGTTTAATAGCGTGATTTTCCTCCACATGCTCCCCATCGTGCATGCCTTCTTTAGCCCCTTTAGCCTCTACCAACTCAGTGCGATCCTATTAGCCTTTGTCTTTGTGATCTTTTTTCCCCTAACGCTTATTTTGCATGCTCTAGGCTTGGGGGGTGTATTTGATCCTTACTTGCTAAAAGCCCTAGAGTGGCACATCCCCACTTTGGACTATCTGACCCCTAAGTGGCTCTTGGGGCTGTATGTGAGTCTCTCTTTGTTAGCCATGCGTTATAAGTGGGCTTATATCGGGCTTTATGTGGTGGGTTTGGGACTCTTTGCTCTCTTAGCCCTGCGTGTTGTTTATTGATTTTTATGCTAGAATAGGGATTTTTAGAAAGGCTAGCATGTGGGGCAAACTCAAGCTCTTTGGTGCGTTAGTCGCCATCGAGCACACCATTTTTTCTGGCATGTTCATTTTGATAGCCATCGTGGTGGCATGGGCACAAGCGCATGTGGGTTTTGTAAAGGGGCTTTGGCTCTTGCTTTTGTGTGGCTTGGCTCTGCTAAGCGCGCGCAACTTTGCGATGGGCTTTAACCGCCTTGCAGATCGCAAATTTGATCGCAAAAACGCCCGCACCAAAGATCGCCCCAGCGTAAATGGGAGCTTGGGGGTTTTCTCCCAGCTGATCTTTTGTGTGGCTAATGCCCTGCTCTTTGTGGGGGTGAGCTATATGATCAATGCCCTAGCCTTCAAACTCTCCTTTTTCTTTTTGTTGATCTTGGGGGGGTATTCTTACATGAAGCGTTTTAGCTATTATGCGCATTGGGTGCTGGGCGTGTGCTTGGGGCTAGCCCCCATTGCGGGCGTGGTGGCGATTTTGGGGTCTGTGCCCTTGTGGAGTGTGTGGCTGGCTTTGGGGGTGGTCTTTTGGGTAGCCGGTTTTGATCTGCTCTATTCCTTGCAAGATATGGAGTTTGACAAGCAAGAGGGGCTATACTCCGTGCCTGCCATCTTTGGGGCGCAAAAAACCCTTTGGCTCTCACGTCTAAGCCATCTTTTGGCGGTGCTGTGCTGGGTGGGGTTTGTTTATAGCGCGCATTTGGGGGTGGTGGCGTATGTGGGGGTGTTGGTGAATTTGGGGATTTTGCTTTACGAACAATGGTTGGTTTTTAAGGATTTTGAAAATATCCCCAAAGCCTTTTTTGTGTTTAATGGGTATTTGGGGGTGGTGTTTTTGATCTTTATCCTCATCGATCGGGGTGTGCGGCTTGGATTTGGGGCACTTTAAGCAACTTTGCAACCAACATGGGCATTTTACCCGCTTGGTGGCTTGTTCTTTGGTTGTAGAATACGCGCCCTACCAAGAGGTGCATGCAAGCGAATATGAAAATTTGGGCTCTTTAGGCGCAATCCAAGCCCCTAATTGGGAGGTTTTCTATGGCAAGGATCGCGAGGATGTGATCTTAAGGGCTCTTTCTGAGATTTATGCCAAACTCAACCACCTAGAGCAAATGATGAACGAGCAACAGATAAACTATTTACCCCTAGAATCCCAAAGCACCTTAGAAGTTTTAGGGCATGGCATTTTGGGTACAAATCAGGCTAATTTTGAGCCCTCCCAAACTTACTACATGCGTTTTAAACTCCCCCACATGCCCTATAAGCGTATCCCCATCATAGCAAGGGCTTTTGATTCGCACTTGCTCCACATCACACGCATGCACCCTAGAGATGTAAAAGATTTTGATGGTTTCATTGCCAAGAGAGAATTAGAAAGTTTAAAAAAAGCGGATTAAGGGGCGTGCATGCAATTGAGTTTTGATGTGTTAATGTGGATTATCGGCGGGGTGGTGGTGTTGGTCTTTGCTTGCTTGATAGCTTATAGCTATATCAAGGATAAAGAATTTGCCAACAAGACCAAGCAACTTGAAAAAGCCCTCGATGCGATCAACCAAGAAATTTATAAAATCCGCAAATGGATTCAAGAGAGCGAGTTACAAGCCGAGTTTAACGCCTCTAGCATGAGTGCCAGCGTGAAAGATGCGGTCAATGATAATCTCAATGCGAGTTTGTCTAATCTTTATAACCATCTCCAAGAAATCCAAGATAGTATCCACAAAGAGCGGGATTATTTGGAAGAAAAGATCATCGTCTTAGAAAACAAGTTTAAAGAGCTGGGGCACTTCACGCCCAGCAACGATGATATTGATGAAAAAAAGGTCATTAAAATGTATAAAGAAGGCTGGAGCGTGGATTCCATTGCTAAAGAGTTGCGGAGCAGCAAGGGGCAGATCGAATTTATCCTAAAGCTGGCAGATATTTGACATGGCAAATAGCAATACCCTCTCAAGGCTCTTTGGCAAGTTTGCCCGCCATGCCTTCCCCACGCCCGTGCAAAAGGTGATTAATCTAGTTTATGTGCGTTTATTTAACATCGATCTAACTGGCTTTGCACCCCTAGAGTCCTACCCCACTCTAAACGCCCTTTTCACCCGTGCTTTGCAAACCCCAAGACCCTTAAATAGCGATCCTAAGATCTTAAATGCGCCCAGTGATAGCATGATCACCGCTTGTGGGCGGGTAGAACACCAACAAGCCTTGCAAATTAAGGGCATGGCTTATAGCGTCTATGAACTCTTAGGGTTAGAACAGCCCTTAGAGGATCATTACCACTTTTTTAACTTCTATCTCTCCCCCAAAGATTACCACCGCTTCCATGCTCCATGTAATCTCAAAATCCTAGAGACACGCCACTTTTGCGGGGAACTTTTGAGTGTGGGGCAACGCGCTTTAAACAAACATTCTAATGTTTTTGTGCGTAACGAGCGGGTGGTGGTGATCGCCCAAGATGATCGGGGCTTTTTGCTCTATTTTGTGGCTGTGGGTGCGCTCAATGTGGGGCAGATTGTGCTTAATTTTGATCCCAATATCCAAACCAATGCCAAAATCCACCCCAAATCCCAAATTTACCGCTACGATCCGCCCATTGTGCTAGAAAAGGGGGCAGAGTTGGGGCGTTTTGAGATGGGTTCTAGCATTGTGCTCTTTGTAGCCCACAGCACGCCCTTGCCTTTAGTGGGTCAAAAAGTGCTCTATGGCACTAATATTGCTACCTTGGATTGAGGTTAGATGATGCAAGATTTAGCCCAAAGCGTGCAAAAGTTGCTTAGCGATCTAGATGCGCTCTTAGTGGCGCATTTTTACCAAAAAGATGAGATTGTAGAACTAGCCCAGATCACGGGCGATAGCCTCGAGTTGGCTAGGCGGGCGAGTGCTAGCCCGCAAAATTTGATCGTCTTTTGTGGGGTGGGCTTTATGGGCGAGAGTGTGAAAATCTTAGCCCCCCAAAAAGAGGTTATTATGCCTAAGTTGGCTTGTTGTTCGATGGCTAGGATGATTGATAGTAGCTACTTTGATCAAAGCATGCACATGCTCCAAAAACTAGGTATTAACGATGTCTTACCCATCACCTACATTAATTCCAGTGCGGGGGTGAAAGCCAAAGTCGGGGCGATGGGGGGGCTAGTTTGCACCAGTGCGAACGCCTCTAAAATCTTTGATTATGCCCAAAAAAAGGGGCAAAAAATCTTCTTTCTACCCGATCGTTGTTTGGGAATGAATTTAGCGCACACGCATAACCTCAAAAGTGCCCTTTTAGGGCTAGATAGCCCCGAGCAAATTTTACAAGCCGATGTGATTTGTTATAATGGCTTTTGTGCCGTGCACCAGCTTTTTAAGCCTAGCGATGTGGCTTTTTTCAGAGAAAAATACCCCGATATTTTAATCGTGGTGCATCCTGAATGCGATCCTAGCGTGGTGGAGTTAGCCGACTTTGTGGGCTCAACCAGCCAAATTATCCAGTTTGTGCGTTCCTTGCCCTTAGAACAAAAGGTCGCTGTGGGCACAGAATTTAATTTAGTCAAACGCCTACGCGCACAAAATACCTATGTGCTCTCCAGCACTTTGCCCGAATGCCCGACCATGAATGAAACCACTTTGGGCGATCTCTTTGAGGTGTTGAAAGCCTATAAAAACCACCGCGCCTATAACCGTATCGAAGTGGATACTGAGGTGGCTAAGTGGGCAAAAGTGGCATTAGATCGCATGCTGGAGCTCTCATGAAAGACACCCAGATTTTAGACTTTTTAAAGGCGTGTTTGCAAGAGGATTTGGGATCGGGGGATTTGTTTGAACGCCTAGCCCCAACCCTAGAGGTGCCAGCATGCGTGCTGGCTAAGGGGGCTGGGGTGCTATCTGGGCAACTTTATATCCAAGAGCTCTTGGAGTGGATGGGGATTCAAGGCACTTGGCATGTCCATGATAGCCAGAGCTTTAGCCCCCAACAGGTGATCTTGGAGTTGCGAGGTGATTTTGCCCTGCTTTTGAAATTAGAACGGGTGATCTTGAATATCTTGCAACACTCTAGCGGAATCGCCACCCAAACCGCGCGCTATGTGAAACTCATCCAAGATTTGCCTATACAGCTCTTAGACACCCGCAAGACCCGCCCGCTTTTACGGGTGTTTGAGAAGTATTCGGTGCGCAATGGGGGGGCTAGAAACCACCGCTTAGGGCTAGATGATGCCCTCATGCTCAAGGACACGCATTTAGCCCACATTGGCGATCTCAAAAGTTTTATGCAACAAGCACGCGCCAGCATTCCATGGACAGCCAAGATTGAGATTGAATGCAGCAGCGTAAAAATGGCTCAAGAGATCATGGCATTGGGGGCGGATATTATCATGTGTGATAACATGGGTGTTGGCGAGATAAAAGAGGTGGTCGCCTTTAGAAATGCGCATTACCCCTTAGTGCTCTTGGAGGCTAGCGGGAACATCACCCAAGAGAGCGTGCGTGCCTACGCCCAAAGCGGGGTGGATGCGATCAGTAGTGGGGCGTTGATCCACCAAGCGGTGTGGGTGGATATGAGCATGAAATTAGCCTAACTTGGACATTGAGCGTTATTTTTTGGAGACTCTGCAAAAAAGCGCGATCACGCAGGGGATCGGGGATGATGGCGTGGTGTTGGCTAACCTGCCTAAAAATGTGGTTTTGGTGTTGGATCTCTTTAGCGAGGGCGTGCATTTTAAAAGAGAATGGTTTAGTTGCGAACAGATTGGCTATAAAGCCTTGATCGTGAATATCTCCGATGCGATCAGCATGGGGGCTGTGCCTAAATATGCACTCTTGGGTGTAACCTTGCCCAAAAATATAACACCTACTGAAATGAGAGCGCTCATCAAGGGGATTAAGCGGGCTTGTTTGGAATTTGGCGTGCGTGTGATCGGGGGGGATACCATTGTGGGGCAAAGCTTGAGCTTGAGCGTGAGTTTATTAGCCCAAGCCCCCAAACCCCTATACAGGGTCGGGGCACGCAAGGGGGATTTGATCATGCACACCGGCATGCTAGGGGGTAGTTATAAAGCCTTGCACACGCTCTTAAGGGGGGGGAAAGTGCCTAAGCATTCTAAATTTTATGCCCCCCAATTAAAAGCCTGTGCGCACTTTATGCACGAGGCGCGATCCATTTTGCATGTGGGCATGGATATTTCTGATGGACTCTTTGCGGAATGTAACCGCTTATCCAAAGCCAACCGCCTAGCCTTCAAAATCCACAACCCCCTATACCCACCCCACAAACGCGCCTTTTTGAGTGGCGAAGAATATGAAATGCTCTTGTGCCTAGCCCCTAGACACAGACTCAAAGCCTACCGACTCGCCCAAAAACACCGCTTAAAACTGCGTATCATCGGGCGCGTCCAACAAGGGCAATCCCATTACCGCCCCAAAATTTGGCATGCCTAAAACCCCCTAAGCTGCGCCCTAATCGCCCTTGACAAATTAGACAAAGTCTATTAAAATTGCGTTATTGTTATTTTTAATAATTTTTTATTATTTTTGCTTTTTTAAGGAGCTTTTTTTGATTACAATAACTAAAAACCTGAAGCATTCTCTATTGGGTTTCAGTATTCTGGCATGCCTGAACCCTTTGGGTGCGGAACGCAATAGCGGGTATTTTGCTCTAGGTTTCCAATATTCTTACATGAGCTCAGAGGGGAAGACTCAAGTTTTTGCCAGCCCCGTCCCCTCTGCCCAAACCGCAACCACCGATGCGATCTCGGGTAGCCTTTTTGGGGGCGATCTGCAGCTGGGCTACAGACAATTTTTGGGCAAGAAAAAACGCTTTGGTCTGCGTTATTATGTGATGTTCAGCGCGCAAGGGGGGCGTTATAGTTACCCATATGGTTACAAAAATAATGCCGATGGCACGACCACGAGCTACACGATCCGCAATGGGGGGATGGCAGATTTATTCTATGGTGCGGGTATGGATGCGCTCTTTAACTTTTTTGATAGCCCAAAACGCTCTTTTGGGGTCTTTGGGGGCGTGGCGTTGGGGGGGACTTCGTGGCTTTTGGGGGATAATAAGGCATGCCCGGTGATGGATTATGTGGTTAGTGATAGTGGCGGGACAATCACATGCAACACGATGGATTCTTATGCGCAAGTGGCTAAAAAATTGGGGAATAAGGCGCATTACTCGCCTAGTTTCGTGCAATTTGCCTTTAATTTTGGGGTGCGTGGCAATTTTAGCAAGCATAATGGGTTTGAAGTGGGGGTGCGTGTGCCTGTCATCAACACGCCCTATTTTACCAATAAAGATAACCCCACCATGAATTTAAATTTTAGGCGGGTGATCGCCCTCTTTGCTAATTATGTGGTGAATTTTTAGATTTGTGGCTTGGTTGGGGGTCGCTCCTTGATTTTACCAAAACATGCTATGATGGGATTTTGCAGAAAGGATCATGATGAAGCGACCATTTAGAAAAATTGCAGATTATGCGATCGTGGGGGGATTGAGTGCGGTCGTGGTGGTAACTTTAGCGGGTTGTAAGGGCTCAGATAGCCACGAGCAAAAACCCACCGAGCAGAGCAACACCAGCAATGCCTTAAAAAAGGGGGCGTTTGTGATTTTACAAGAGCAGGCGGATAAAAGTTACAAGGTCGCAGAGGAGTATCCTAGCGATAAGACACGGGTTGTGGTGCGGGATTTGCAGGGCAAGGAACGCATGCTAAGCGATGAGGAAATCCAAAAACTCATTAAAGATGAGGAAGCCAAGATCGACCATGGCACCAGCCAGCTCACCAAGCCCCCCGCTGAAGGTGGCGGATCGGGGCTTGGCATTGGGGCAGCCATTTTGGGCAGTGCGGCGGGGGCGATTTTGGGGAGCTATATTGGCAACAAGCTGTTTAACAACCCCAATTACAACCAAAATGCCCAAAGAAACTACACCTCCCCACAAGCCTACCAAAGAAGCCAAAACACTTTTAAAAGCCCTTCAAGCCCAGCAAGCGCGCCTGCATCTAATGCGGGCAAAAGCGGATTTTTTAAACCTTCAACAAGCACGCCCTCTGGGGGTGCTTCTACCCCAAGTGCTAGTTCTTAAGGAGAATGCATGCAAGTTAAAACTTTAGACCCTTTAAGCCAGCAAGCCCTAGAGGAAATCGGGCTAGATTGGCACACAGACACGGATAACAGCCCTTATATCAGCCAAGATTTGGTTATTGTGAGCCAAAGCGAAGCCGATGCCTACTATGAAGCGTGCAATGAGCTTTATGAGATGTTTGTAGAGACCGCACAAGAAATTATCGAACACGATCGCTTTTTTGAGCTGGATATTCCTAATAGCATTGTGCCCTTGATCAAGCAGAGTTGGGAAAATGAAGTGCATTGGCATATTTATGGGCGTTTTGATTTGGCGGGGGGCTTAGATGGCAAGCCCATTAAATTGTTGGAGTTTAATGCCGATACGCCGACCATGCTCTATGAAAGCGCGGTGGTGCAATGGGCGTTACTCAAATACAATGGCTATGATGCGGATTTGCAATTCAACAATATCCATGAGGCGTTGGTGGAGAATTTTAAACGGCTGGTAACTTTAGATGGGGATACCAGCGCCTTTGAAAACATGTATGAGGGCTGGAAGATTCTCTTTGCTTGCATTAAGGGGAGTAGCGAGGAGGAACGCACCACGAAATTTTTAGAGGATGCGGCTAGGAGTGCGGGTTTTGAAAGTAACTTTGCCTACATCGATGAGGTGCAGTTTGACAAAGATCAGGGCGTGTTTTTTGGGGGGGTGAATTACGAATATTTGTTTAAGCTCGTGCCTTGGGAGAATATCGCCATTGATGAGCCCGAGCTAGCTGCCATCATGCAAACCATGATGGAGAATCAAAACACGATCTTTTTAAACCCAGCTTATACTCTGCTTTTCCAAAGCAAACGCTTTTTAAAAGTGCTTTGGGATCGCTACCCTAACCACCCCTTATTGTTAGAAACCCGCTATGAGCCCCTCAGCAATAAAAAACAGGTTAAAAAGGTCGCCTTTGGCAGAGAGGGGGCGAATGTGGCGATCTTGGATGCTAACGGGCAGGTTGTAGCGCAAAGTGAGGGGATTTATGGCAACCACAAGCCCATTTACCAAGAATATTACGAGCTCAATAAGGCTGGGGAGTTTTACTACCAACCCAATGTCTTTTTTGCCTATGAGGCTTGTGGGTTGGGCTTTAGAAAGGGCGGGTTGATTTTGGATAATTTTTCTAAATTTGCCAGCCACATCATCAGATGAAACGCAAATCCTCTATGGGTCTAGCCTATGCCTTCCATGCCTATGTGAGTGTCTTTTTCTTGCCGATGGTCTTGCTCTTTGTGGTGAGTGGGGGGGCGTATTATTTGGGCTTTAACTCTAACACGGGAGCCCAGATTAGCAAATGGAGCGTGCCAGCAGTTACAGCCCAACAAGAATTGGATTTTTTGATCGCCTTTTTAAAAGACAAACAAGCCCTGCCCCCTAAGATTGAGCCTAAAAAACTCAAAGGGGCTTTGATCATTGGCACACCCGCTTATGAAGCCAGTTTGGTAACCAAGGGAGAGAAGAGCGAGATCACGCTCACCAAGCGCAGCTTTTTAGGGGTGATCATGCAGGTGCATAAGGGTAGGGCTAACCGCGCTTTACTCATCTTTGCGGGCATCTTTGCGGTGTTCTTGTGCTTGCTCTATGTGAGCGGGTTGGCTATGGGGATTAGGCGTAAGACTAAGGGGCTACTAGGTGCCTTTTTGCTAGGCACTGGGGTTTTGGGGGTGTTATTGTGGAGCGCGCTTTAAAGCCAGCCCTTCTTTTTAAAGTAGAGAATGGGCAAGATGGTGGAGATGATCATCGTGAGCACGGCTAGGGGGTAGCCAAATTCCCAACGCAACTCAGGCATGACCTCAAAGTTCATGCCATAGATCGTGCCTATGAGGGTGGGGGGCATCATCGCCATAGTCGCCACCGTGAAAAGCTTGATGATTTTATTTTGTTCCACATTGACCTGAGAGGTGAAAAGGTTTTGGATATTATCTAGGGCGTTGAGATTAGCCGTGCTGAAATCCACCAGCGAGCTAAAATCTTTTAAGATAATATTAAAATCCTTTTTGGTTTCATTATCAACTTTATTGCTTTTGAGTAAGGTGGTGATGATGCGCCGTTTATCAAAGAGCGAGTCGCGCAATTCCATGTTGAATTCTTGCAAAAAAGAGAGGGTGATGAGCGTATCCTCATGGGTGCAGATATTGGGTTCGAGCACAATTTGTTTTCTTAAGGCACTGGTTTCGCGATTAACCTCTTCTAAATAATCCGCACCCTTTTCAAAATAAAGCTCTAGGATTTTAGACAAAATATCAAAGCCATCTTGGAATTTTTTAGGGCTGGCTAGGATTCGTTTTTGCACATCCTCAAAGATGGGCAGATTGCCATTATAAAGGGTGAATAAAATATTATCTGAAATAAAATAGGTCATCGGCTCTGCATGGAAGGCTAGGGGTGTGTCTTTATAAACAGAGTAGGTATTGATAGTAATAGAAGTGCTATTCTCCCAATACTTGGCGATCGCGCTTTTTTCGGGCTCTTCTTGGCTGGTGTTGATGTGGTAGTTTTGGACAATGCATTGCAATTCGGTTTCGGTGGGGTTGATGAGCTCAAACCACAAGATATTTTGCTCATCTAAAGGGAAGGATTCAAAGCCATGGAAATCCACGATCTCGACTAAGTGGTTGTTTTTGGCAAACACATTAATCATGATCTGCCCAATTTTGTTTTTGATCCAAAACCTCAAAGGCGACTAAAATTTTGCCCTCTAAAAGCTCCAAACTCGCCCCCCCACCTGTGGAGATAAAGCTGACACTATCCTTATCGCCCGCACGGGTCAAAACATCGATGGTATCGCCCCCGCCAATTAGCGAATAGGCATAGGTGTTAGAAATGCTATGGGCGATTTGGAAAGACCCCCGACTAAATAAGGGCACTTCATACACGCCTAGCGGACCATTCCAAATAATGGTTTGGCTGCCTTGAATCACCAATGAAAAGAGCTTAGAGGTGGCAGGACCAATATCCACAGCGATATGGTTTAGCGGGATGTCTTGGGCGGGGGTGATTTGGACTTGATCGGTGTGATCCATGTGCGGGGTGCTCACCACATCTACGGGCAAATACACATGCACGCCCTTTTGTTTGGCTTTTTGCAAAATCTCTAGAGCCTCTTGGATCAAATCCTCTTCCACTAAGGAGGCTTGCATGTTATAACCCAGTGCCTTTAAAAAAGTGTTGCTCATCGCCCCGCCGATGATGACCTTATCGACACGATCTAAAATATTGCGTAAAAGCGTGAGTTTGGAGCTCACCTTAGCCCCACCCACAATTAAGAGCACCGGGCGTAAGGGGTTGGCAAGAGCCTTAGCAAATGAATTGATCTCTTTTTTGAGCAAAAAGCCGGCAACTTTGACCGGCACAAATTGGGCAATCCCGTAGGTGCTGGCGTGTTTGCGGTGGCTCGTCCCAAAGGCATCATTGACATAAACATCGCACAAGCTGGCTAGCTTTTGGGAAAACAAAGGGTCATTGCTTTTTTCGCCCTTATAAAAACGCAGATTTTCCACTAAAATAACGGGGTGATCTTGTTCTTGCAAACCCTGCGCCATCTCAAGCGAATGGGCAAACAACACCTCTTTATTTAAAAGCCTCTCTAGGCGTTTAACCAAGTGGCTAAAGGAAAATTGAATCTGCTTTTCGCCATCTATCTTGGGCTCGGGTCGCCCCAAATGCCCGACTAAAACTACCGACTTAGCCCCGTTGTCGATACAATAATTGATCGTGGGGATACTCTCACGCATGCGGGTATCCTCAGTGATATTAAAATCCTTATCTAAGGGCACATTAAAATCCACGCGGATCAACACCCGTTTATCCTTGAGTGCCACATCTTGAATCCCCAAGACCTCTTGCATTTTCTTAATGCCCGCTAGCATGCTTGTCCTTTGCGTTGGTGAATGTATTGTGCCATATCCACTAAGCGGTGGCTATAACCCACCTCGTTATCATACCATGCTAGGATTTTGGCGTGGTGCTCGCCTAGCACAAGGCTTTGATCGGGAATGTAAATGGAGCTTAGGGGCGATCCTAAAAAATCGCTCGAAACGCATTTTTGGGTATCAATCCCCAAAATCCCCTTAAGCTCTTTTTGGCTCGCTTGTTCCATGCAAGCATGCAAGGCTTCTAAACTCAAGGATTTTTGCGTGCTAAAGCTCAAATCAATCAAACTCACATCGGGGGTGGGCACTCTTAGGGCTAGCCCGCTGATCTTGTTAGCCAAATGGGGCAAAACTAGGGCAATGGCTTTATTCACCCCCGTGCTGGTGGGGATGATATTAAGCGCAGCCGCACGCGCGCGGCGTAAGTCTTTGTGCTTGGAGTCCAGTAGATTTTGATCGTTGGTGTAGCTATGGATGGTGGTCATTAAAGCATGTTGGATGCCAAAATTATCATCTAGCACCTTTAAAAGCGGGGCTAGGGCGTTGGTGGTGCAAGAGGCGTTGGAGATAATGGGTTGGTTGTTGTAGGCGGTGTGATTGACCCCATAGACAAAGGTTGGGGTGTTTTTAGCCGGGGCAGAGATCACCACTTGTTGGACTTGGTTTTTTAAGTGGGCTTGGGCTAGGTTAATATCATTAAACTTGCCCGTGCATTCTAACACCACTTGGGCGGGGCTAAAATCCAGCTTGGAGGGGTCGCGATCGCTTAAAATCCGGACATACCGGCTATGCCCGATGGCGATGTGTTGCGAATCGATTTGCTCAATTTCTAGCGTGTGTTTGTGCAAGGAATCAAAACGCAAAAGGTGGATTAAAGTTTCTAGCGGGCAGGTGGAGTTGATCGCCACCAATTCGATGTCTTTTCTAGCCCCAATGATCCGACTCACACACAAGCCGATCCGCCCTGTCCCATTGATCGCTACACGCACCTTTAAAATCCCTTAAAGCTTAGTATGAGGGGCTATCATACAAATAGCTAGCTTGAATCGCTCTTAAAGGGGGGTGTCTGCCTTAGATTTAAGGCTCTAAAGGAGGGTTAGGGCGGGTTTGTTCCCTAAAGTTTACATTTTGTAGTATAATGCTTGCCGTATTTTAAGCATGTCAGAAAGGTTTGAGATGAAAAAAGCGGAGTTTGTCGATTTACTCAAAGAAGAGGGTGAATTTGAGAGCAAAAAAGACGCTGAAAAGGCGTTAGATGGTTTTATGAAAGCCATTGAAAAGGTGTTGGGCACGCATGAGAGTGTGGAGCTGGTGGGTTTTGGCAAGTTTGAGGTGGCGTTGCAAAAAGGCAAGAGCGGGAAAGTGCCCGGGAGCGATAAAACCTATAGCACACCAGATAAAATGGTCCCCAAATTCAAGCCGGGTAAATTGCTCAAAGATGTAGTGGCAGCGCACAAAAAGCCCAAAGTGAGTAAGAAAAAGTAGCTTAGCTTTAAGCTTGATTTTTGATGAGTGTGGATCACACTCAGAATCCGATGCCGTTGCTTTCTGTTAGATGGATTAGTCCTTGTAGCTCAGTTGGATAGAGCGTACGATTCCTAATCGTAAGGTCGTGGGTTCAAATCCCGCCAAGGACACCACCCGTTTTTGTGTGCTACTTAATTGGAGTTAGTTATGGGGTTTTTGCGTTTTTTACCAATCCAAAGCAAAAGGTTCTCATGGATTAGGGGTGCTTTGGCATTGTCTTTTTGCTGGAATTTGCAAGCTTTAGAATTAGAGACTTATTCTCCCCCCGGAGATGATCTAGCACTCAATATGAAACAATTAGAAAATATGGAAGATCGCAAATTTGCCGATACACAAGGGCATGCGCTGGGTTTGGCAGATTTAATCAAAAATGCAGACAATAACTATTCCCTCCAAGCAGCCCGCCTGCAAGTGCGCCAAGCCCTCAAAAACCACGCCATTGCTAAGGCTAAGTTTTTACCTACCTTGAGTAGCAATTACACCTATAACCACCGCAACAGAAACACGCCTTTTTACCCCGAATACGACATGCAATTACTCAACACCAATCTAAAACTCAATGTCTTCAATGGTTTTAGCGATATTAATAATGTCAAAGAAAAATCCGCTAGTTATCGCTCCAGCAGCGCTAATATGGAATACACCAAGCAAAGTATTTATTTGCAGGTGGTCCAGCAGTATTACCAATATTTCAACAACATGGCACAGCTAGTTGCCTCCAAAAAGAAATTGGCTGAATTGCGTTCTGATATTGATCGCACCAGACAACTCTTTGAGCAAGGATTAACCACGGCGGATAATTTAGAGAGCGCAAAGGCACAGGGTGCGCTCAGTGAGAATGACATCACCCAGATGGAATTTGATATTGAGCAAAACCGCTTGACTTTAGAGTATTTAACCAATAGCAAGATTCCCTCTTTAAAGAGGACCACTCTGCTTTCCCCCACTCTCTCCTTAAAAGAGCGGGCTGACTTGCGTGCTTTAAGAGAACAAATCACTGCGATCCACTACCAAAACAAACAACTCAACTACTACCCAACCATTGATGTTAATGACGATTGGCAATACTATATCCAAAAACCCGCCTTTGCTCGGGGGAATGATAACCGCTTTGGAAACTTGTTCCCTAACCAGCAAAACACCGTGGGAGTCGTGGTAACCTTGAATATTTTGAATGATATTGGCTTGAATTTGCAAAAACAATACCTGCGTTTAAACCAAATGGCACAAGAAAAGAACCTAATGTATAAAAAAATGGAACAAGTCAAGGATGTGGAACTTTACCGCAAGTCTTTAGACATGGCGCGATCGCGTATCCGCAGCTCGGAGGCGAGCTTAAAATCTGCCAATATCGCCTATGAAAGCATTAAGAAAAAATACAATGCCAATTTGGTTGATTTTACCACCTATTTAAGGGCTCTAAGAACCCGCTTTGATGCGGAGGTGATCTACAACCAATCTCTTAACAACTACGAAATGCAAAAAGCCAATTACATTTTTTATAGTGGGCATCATATCCAAGATTATGTGCGCTAAGGAATCAGCATGCGATTAATATTCATCGCCCTATTCTTGGCAGTAGGGCTCCAAGCAAAAGAAGTTTATGCGATTTTTAATGTGGTCGCGCTCAAAGATGCCAATCTCAAATTAGATTCGGCGGGTATTGTGGATGCCATTTATGTCGATGTGGGCTCTTATGTCAAAAAGGGCGATGTGCTCTTAACCCTTTATAACAGGGACAAGAAAGCCCAAGCCGATTCCATCACCCAGCAATATGACTTCACACAAAAGCAATATGCGCGTTACCAAAAAATCGGGCGTGCTGTGGATAAGAACACGCTAGACAAGTATTATGCAGATTATAAAAAACTCGAATATGACCGCGACTATGCCCTCTCAGTGGTGGAAAAGACCATTTTAAAAGCCCCTTTTGATGGGGTGATTGCTAGCAAGAATATTGAGCTAGGGGAGGGCACGAGCGCCAATAGCACCGTGCTTTTTAGATTGGTGAGTAGGCGGGTAAAAATGGTGCTAGAGTTTGACTCAAAATACTTGCCCGTTGTCAAAGTGGGGGATAAATTCATCTATAGTGTCGATGGTAAATCGGAAAAAAAAGAAGTCAAAATCACCAAAATTTACCCCACGATCGATGTCAGCACCCGCAAGGTGAATGCAGAAGCCCTATTGCCTGTCAATAGCCCCCTAGTCCCCGGCATCTTTGGGGATGGCTTTATCCAATAAGGGGGCTTTTGTGTATAAGTTTGCGATCCAAAGACCCATCACAACCTTAATGTTTGCGTGCATGGTGGTCTTCTTTGGCACGATGGCACTCAAAAAAATCAGTGTTGCGCTTTTCCCCAATATTGACTTCCCCATCATCGTGGTGAAAACCAGCTACCCGGGGGCGAGTGCGGATATTGTGGAGAGCAAAGTAACCGACAAGATTGAAGAAGCCGTGATGGGGGTGGATGGGATCAAGAAGGTTACTTCTAATAGCGCGCGCAACATCAGTATCGTGGTCGTGGAATTTGTGCTTGAAAAGCCCATCACGGTAGCCCTCAATGACATCATCAACAAAGTTTCCTCCGTGAGCTTTGGCGATCCCAATATCCGCCGCCCCGCCATCGATAAGGTCGATACCAGCGGGCAGGCGATTCTCTCGATCTTTTTAACCAGCAAGACCAAGACCCCAGCCGAGCTCAACGATCATGCTAAAAACATCATCAAGCCCATGTTGCAAAAGATCGAGGGCGTGGGCGGGGTGCAATTACAAGGCTTTGAAGAAAAGCAAGTGCGGATTTATGCCGACCCCAGTTTGATGAATAAATATGGCTTGACCTACACCGACCTTTACAACACCCTAAAAAGCCAGAACCTAGAAATGGACGGGGGCAAGATCACCGGTCCTAAGAAAAACTACGCCATTTTGGTCGATGGCAATAGCTACACCCTTGAAGAATTAGCCAATATCCAAATTGGCAACCATGTCCGCCTAGCCGACATCGCCACCATTGAAAAGGGCATTGATCCGGACATCACTTATGCCAGCTACAAACACGATCAGGGCATTGTATTAGAGGTGCAAAAGATCGCCGGGGCTAATGAGATTCAGATCGTGGATGCGGTCTATAAAGAGATGGATGCCATGCGTGCAGTCAGCCCGGGCTATGAGTTACGCCCCTTTTTAGACACCACCGATTACACCCGCCACTCCATTAAAGATGTCAAGTTTGACTTGATCTTGGGGGGGATTTTGGCGATCTCTGTGGTCTTTTTCTTTTTGCGCAGTCTGTCTATCACCTTTGTATCCGCAATGAGTATCCCCATCTCCATTATGGGGACTTTTGCACTCATCCAGTGGATGGGCTTTTCTTTAAACATGCTCACCATGGTTGCGCTCACGCTCTCCATTGGGATCATCATTGATGATGCGATTGTGGTGATTGAGAACATCCACAAAAAGCTAGAGGCGGGCATGGACAAGAGGACAGCAAGCTATGAGGGCGTGCATGAAATTGCCTTTGCGATTGTGGCGATCTCTGCGATGCTCTTGTCTGTCTTTATCCCTGTGGGTAACATGAGCGGGATTGTGGGGCGTTTTTTCCAAAGCTTTGGGATCACGGTTGCCCTAGCCATTGTGATTTCCTATTTTGTGGTGGTTACGGTGATCCCCATGTTAAGCTCCATCATCGTATCCACCGAGCAATCTAAATTTTACAAACGCACCGAACCCTTTTTCCAAAAAATGGAGCAATCTTATGCCAAGTTGCTAGGCTGGCTTTTAAACCATAAATTGATCGTGGGGTTAGTCGTGGCGGGGATTTTTGCTAGCTCTTTGCATGTGGCTGGCAAGCTGGGCATGGAGTTTATGTTAAAAGAAGATCGGGGCATGTTTTATGTCTATGTCAAGGCGCAAACCGACATTAGCCTAAAAGCAATGCTGGCTAAAATGAAAGCCTTGCAAGCCGTGATTGAAAAAGACCCCGATGTGGAGTTTGACTCCATGCAAGTGGGTTATGGGAATATCCAAAGCACCTTTAAGGGTAAATTCTATGTCAAACTCAAAAAAGGGCATAAAAGAAGCCAATTTGCGATCATGGAGGAGATGCGCCACAAATTAAGGGCTATCCCAGAGGCTAAAGACATTGCCTCCATCAACCTAGCCGAAGTGCCCTTAATTGGTGGGGGGGATAACTCAGCCTTCCAAGCCTATGTCTATGCCCCCACGCAAAAGCTCGTGGATGAAAGCGTAGCAAAACTTAAAAAATTCTTGCTAGAAAGTCCCGAGATGAAGGGCAAGGTAGTGGGTTACCACACTAACACCTCCGATTACCAAACCCAATACCAACTACGCGTTTTAAGGGCAGCCACAACCAAATACGGCGTGAGTGCTCAAGACATTGCAAGTGTGGTGAGCAACGCCTTTTCTGGGGAAAATCGGGTGAGCTACTTTAAAGAGCATGGTAAAGAGTATGACATTGTGATCCGCGTCCCCTCCAATAAAAAAATCAATGTAGATGACATCAAACGGTTACAGATCAGAAACAAAGATGGTAAGTTGATGTTTTTAGATGGGCTCATGGAAGTGATTGAGCGTAAAGTGCCCTCCAATATCACCCGCTATAACCGCCAAAGAAGCGTTACGGTCCTAGCACGCCCGGCTGCTGGGGTGGATTTGGGCGAACTCTTAAGCCAAGTGCAAAAACACCAAGATCAGTGGCTGGCTAAAGGAGCGGCTTTCCGCTTCACAGGCGACTCAGACAAGCTTAAAGAAACTAATGAAGCCTTTGGCGTGGCGATCGCTACCGCCTTTATCCTCATTTACATGATCTTAGCCGCCCTTTATGAGTCGATCTTAGAGCCCTTGATCATCATGGTTACCATGCCTCTAAGTTTTTCTGGGGCATTCTTTGTGCTAGGAATCGTGCATCAGCCCATGAGCATGTTCTCTTTAATGGGGTTGATTTTGCTTATTGGCATGGTGGGCAAGAACGCCACGCTCATCATTGACATCGCCAACGATCGGCGTAAAGAAGGGCATAGCATTGAAAAAGCCATTATTTTAGCCGGCGAATCGCGTCTAAGACCTATTTTAATGACCACGATTGCGATGGTGTGTGGCATGTTGCCTTTGGCTTTGGCTGTAGGGCAGGGCTCGGCGATGAAATCACCCATTGGCATTGCCATGAGTGGGGGGCTATTGGTGTCTATGGCGTTAAGCTTGTTGGTCGTGCCGATCTTTTATCGCTTACTAGCTCCTTTAGATGACAAGTTAAAGCGATTCTATCAGGGTCGCAAATGATCAAATGGATATGCGGACTCTCGCTGGGTGTGGGGTTATTGGGTGCTACCAGCGAGAAAATCCAGCATAAAAGCCATATTTTTGTGGGTGTGATGAGCGGTTTTGAAACCTACAGACTCTCCATTGCGTCCAAACACCCTTGGACCAATTCCTTTTTGTGGGGGATCAAGGCGGGTTACCAATACGATTTGGTGAAATACGCCGCCTTGCGTGTGGATTTGAGCTACATCATGGGTTTAAAGCCCACAGCGTTTCATACCCTCGTGCATTCCTTTTTGAGCCTCAATATGGATGTGGTGAGCGATTTTTACAAGATAGGCAAATACGATCTTGGGGCTTATGCGGGTTTGGGGTTTGGGTATTTTCAAGGCGCGCCCACTTTGGTCAGCACGGATAGCAACCGCTCTTTTATGGGCTATAATGGGGTTTTTAATTTGGGCGTGGGGAGCACCATTGAGCAAAGACACCGCGTGGAACTGGGGGTTAAAATCCCCTTTGGCAAGACAAAAGCGGTCATGGGCAAAGGGTTCTACTCAGAACGATTCTACTGGGTGGCTAGTTACGCTTATTTGTTTTAAACGGTCTTAGGGGGCTGAAATCTCTAAAAAGCGTTGGGCGACTTTGAGCTGGCGCATTTGATTACTTAGGGCTTGTTGTTCTTCATGGAGTCGCTCGATCGTGGTGGCGATGAGGACCTTAGCGACCTCCAAAGTTTCTAAGCTCGCCCCTTGCAAGACCAACGGGGCATCAACAACCAAATTAAAGGCTTTTTGCGTGTTATTTTCTAAAAGCGCGATCTTGAGTTCATCGACCCAATTCATGTGCATGGATCTCCCGCCAAGCCTCTAACAAGCCCCTAGCAACCCCCATCACCAAATCGATTTTGGTGCTGTCATTCTCCACATTGGCTTGCGTGAGGGTTTTGATCTGGTGGGTGTAAAGCCCGGTTAGATAAACAGCCACCTCGCCCCCGCGTTCATAATCCAAAACATTTAAAAGCTCGGTAAAAATATCCGCAACTTTGTTGATATAAAGAATCTTTTTTTCAATATCATCGGCTTCCATGTGCCGTTTGGCTTGGGCGGCGAATTTCAAAATGCCCTCATAAAGCATCTCAATCAGTTTAGCCGGAGACTCCACACTCACAGAGTTTTGCTGGTATAGATTATACGCATTTGCCTTAAACATCTTCATCCTCACTAATTCTTTTTGGCTGCCGCTTGATCGATCATCATTTGCACCGCATCAAATGACTTGTTGGCTTTGGAAATCTGCCCGTCATAGGCAGCAAATCGTTCTGCCATGATGTCATAACGGGTTTTTAACAAATCCATCGCGCTTTGTTTGTCGCGACGCAAATCCTTAGCATCTTGTTCTAAGGAGTCTCCATATATTTTCAAGCTAGCACTACTACCATCGACTAAATGCGATAAAACTTTACCGAGTCGCTCAAAAATCCCCTCTTGGTGAATCTCCTTGCCCCCCATGCTTTTCACCTGAGACCCATAGAAAAAGTCTTGCACGCCTTGAGGGTCCGTGCCAAGCGCACTGGATAGCCTGCTCTCATCTAGGCTCAACTGCCCATTCTCATTAAACATGATCCCATATTTCATCAAGCTATCCACGCCCTTTTCAGTGGTGCGTGTAAAAGCAATGGCATTGTTGATTGATGATCGGATCGTGCGGATATCCCCCACGCCATTAAAAATCCCAGCAATGCGTGTATCAGGGTCATAGCGGGTGGTCTCATCAAGTTTGGGGATCAAGGCGTTGTAAGCCTTGACAAACTCTTTCACATGGTCAATGATTGCCTTGTTGTCCCGTGTAACGCTCACAATGGCAGGTTTGCCTGGCTCAGTCTTGCCTAGCAAGCTCAAAGACACGCCATTGATCACATCATTGACTTCATTAGTGGGGCGGGTGATGGTCGCCCCATCGTAGGTGAATTTCGCATCGCCTGCTTTTTGGAGATTTTTAAGCGCAAAAAGACCTTGCGTGTGGGCGTAGTTTTGGGTGAGCCCTTCTGTGAGTCCAATATTCCTAAGACCTGCCTTGCCAGTAGGCCCTACCCCGGCTATACGCAACTCTCCGCTATCACTATTGAGAACTAATTTACCATCTGCTCCCATAGAGGCATGCAAGCCCTCAATGGCATTGATGGCTTTGACAATTGCCTCCCCATTCTGTGTGCTGGAATTACCCATCAAGGTAATTGCCCCCAAATCGATGGCATGATCATTGAGGCGGATTGTGCCCTCAATCTTGCCCTGCTTGATCCCTGTGGCGGCTTTAAACAGATCGCCACTCTCAGATTTATCTTGGATAAAGCCCAACTCCCCAGCCTTAGCCCCCCCAACAGCCACCTCTAACCCGCGTTTGTCATTGATAATGAGCGATTTGCCATCATCCACCACTTCCACATTGAGCTGACCCGAATCGACTAAGGATTTTGTATCGGGGTTATCCTCTAGGGCTTTTTGGATGGCTGCACGCAAGGCTTCATTTTTCTTAGGCACAGGCGTAGCACTGCTCAAATCAAGAGTGATGGGGATTTCTACAAGCTTGTTATTGGCATCATAAACCTTGATAAAAAAATCATGCTCGGTTTTGGCTGGAGTCTTGCCATCAGGGCTGGGTGCGCTAGCTAGGCTTAGCGTGATGGGCGCATCGCTACTCAAGTGCGAAACGACACTTGTGCCAAAAAAGAGACGGCTATTAGCTCCGGTGTTTTTGGAGTTAATCATGAGTTGGTAGGGCTTGTCCCCCCCGGTTTTCATCACAATCCCCATCGCATTCCCACCGCTCCCATCGGTGATCGCCTGAGCCACATCGCCCAAACTCATGCCCGCCTTGATGTCAATGGTGTAATTCTTGCCATTGGTGTAAAAGTGCAACTTGGTATTGGCTTGGCTAAAGGCATCATCTCGGGAGCGAAAATGCGTCCCCACCTCGTTAATATCCCCCTGTGCTAAATTTTCAACATCGACCTTGATATTTTGGAGCGGAATCCCTGGGCTCACACTGGCTTTGAGCGCATCCCCGCTCACATGGCTACTCCTAGCTGTGTAGGTGGAGTAGTCGCTCAAGGCTTGCACAGGAGATTCTAAGGCAGAAATGAGGCTTTTGATCTCCACCAAAGCTTTTTGCTTTTGGATATTATTTTCCATTTTTTTGTCAATAGGGGCGATCATGGTCTTTTCATCAGCCGCCTTGAGCTTGTCGATCACATCGTAATTTAAGACCTTGCTCCCAATCCCTAAAGAACTTAGTTTCCCAACACCCATTTTCTACTCCAAAGACACCTAGCCTTTTTTATCAAAAATAATCCCCACAATATCGCGCATCTTCTCCATCAAACGCACCATCCCCTGAGGTGGGATTTCGCGGATAATGTGCTCGCCCTTGCTATCTTTAACCACCACCACCAAACTCCCGATCTCCTCGTTATATTTGAAGACCAAATTAGAGTGGATACGCTTCATCTCTCTATTGAGTTCCTTACTCAGTTTCTGCAAATCCCGTTCCTCTAACAATAAGGCATTCTCAGCTTCTTGATCCGCCTTGTCCGCCTTTTTCAAATCTGCTTTATTGGCAACGGGTTGCAATAAATCGTTCTGCTCCTCTATGTGGAGCGGATTCACCTGTGGAACTGCTTGTAATAAATGGGGTTGTTTTGTAAAATTAATGGTTTCAACTGACATGAACTCTCCTTTCAAAAAGCTCGCCTTGAGATCGGCATGTTTTTGTTGCTTTTAATGTGTTTGGGCGATGATCTCCAAAGGATCGATGTGTTTGTCCTTTATGGTAACCTCAAAGCTTAGGCGTTGATCGATTCGCCCGATCACATAGCCCTTTTGCACCCGCAAGCCATGCCTGATCGTGGGGGCGATTTTATCTAACTGGGAATAAATGGTGTGCATGCCCCCCTTGTGCTCAATGATGATCACTTTCTTTAAGATCGGCACTTCTTTAGCATAGACTACCCGCCCATCAAAGATACTCCGCACGACCGCATTGGGTTTGGTCGAAACAAGCGTGATGTATTCATTAAAGACCTTGAGTTTATAGACTGGATCAAAATAAGGTCCAAATTTTTGCACGATCTTATAGTTGGCTAGGGGGGCGATGGTTTTAGGGCCATTATAAGCGATGGTAACAATATCGCGATAAGAATTAGCCACTTGCCGCACCTCTAGTGGGGCTTGGATACCCCCGATTGCACGGGGTGCTTTTTGCTTGTTGTGCTGTTCTCTTTCTAACTCTTTTTCTTTATTGCGTTTGATGATATTTAAAGAGGCTAGGAGCTGATCGAGTTCTTTGCGTTCCTTGTCTAAAGCCGTTAATTTTTTGTTATAAATGGCTAGTTCGGCGCGCATATTTGTGATCAACTTCTGTTGTTCTGCAACCATGATTTCTAAATTGCGTTGCCGATCTTTTTGTGCCCCGATGGTTTTATTGATTTGGTTGATGTTTTGGGTGATTTGGGTGATCTTGCTATTGATCTGCTCTTCTTTGAGATTCAAGTCGGCTAATTTGATTTTGGAGTCTTGATTGACATGCTTAAAGATTTCTTGCAAAATCAAATCCTCTGGAGTGGCTAAACTCTCTTGTTCTAAGACCAAAACAAATAACAAATCTTTAAGCAACACGCTTGTAACGGCATCTTGGATTTGGTGGCGATCTTTTTTCAAACTATCCAATAGCGAGCGGTGTTGTTCGAGGGATTTTTCTTGGAGCAAATTTTGGGCTTGGTTTTTTTCAATGCTTTTTTGGAGGGCTTGGATTTGTTGGGACAATTCTTGGCTTTGCTGGTATTTTTGGTTGATCGCATTGCCCAAGCTATTTAGATGGTTACTCAACTTGTTTTTTTCTAGGGTGGTCTCTTCGAGCTTATTTTGATTGAGTATGATATTGCGGTTAATGTCTTCTAAACCCGCCCCCTTATTGCCTAACAAGCCCATACTAAATAAGCCCACCAAACCCATAACCCGTAGGGTTTTCATGCCACTCTCCTTTGGATCACAACCACCCACACACACATCAAAGACACCACAATGGAAGTGCCTAAAAAGATCAACATGTCCTCTTGCCACACAAACAAACCGCCCTTAATTTCTAGGGCTTGCAAGATCGCTTGGAATTTATCTTGCAAGGATAAATACAAACTCCCAACCAGCACCCCTACACTGGCTAAGATAGAATCCACCAAAGCCAATTTGAATAGAAAGCCGTTTTTGATGCGCATGGGCGCGCCCAAAAGCTCCATGATCTCAATGCGTTTAGAATATTGCAAATTCCACACGCTCACTTGTTTCATCAAGAGCAAGATGGAGAGCACCACCACCAGCACGCCAAGAACCATGATACTTTTTTTAAGCAACAACAATAAGCGGTATTCTTGGTCGTGGGTTTTGCTAAAGACTTCGATTTTTTCCACCCCCGGGATTTTTAAAAGCTTTTGGTGGATTTGCTGGAGTTGTGCTGATGTGGGGAAGATGGCTAGTTTGAGCGAGTAAAAGTAGGGCAGGTTTTTTTTGATATTGGCGATATTGGTCTGGGTCAAATTTTGTTGGAGCTTTTCTAAAAGCATGTCCGGATCAATGAGGGTGAGTGTAGCACTCTCTTTGATGTTTTGCCTTAAAAAGGGCAGTGTGAGTTTTTGCTTGCTGGCAATGGTGATCGTGTAACTCTTAGACAGCTTTTCTTCTCTGATATTGACGGCACGATTGATAAATAAAATGCTCTCCAAGCTAAAGAGTAATGCCATTAAAGGCAGGAGAAAAGCCAAATGTTCTTTAAGTGTATTCATGAATCTCCCCGTCTTTGATGTAAATTTTGCGGTAAGGGATATTAAAACTACTGGGAATCCTGTGCGTTACCACCACGATCGTGATGTCTAGTTGTTTGTTAGCCCCTTTAAGCAAGCTCCAAATCATATCACTTGAATAATCATCTAGGTTGCCTGTGGGCTCATCAGCTAGGATTAAAAAGGGCTTGTGGGCGATCGCGCGCGCCATCGCCACGCGTTGTTGCTCCCCACCGCTAAGTTCCAGCGGGTAGCGATTAGACTTATAGAGCAAATCCACATGGGCTAAGAGTTTCTCAGCTTGGATATTGCATTCATCTTTTTTATAGCCATTGATGATCATGGGTAATTTAATATTTTGCTCCACGGTCCATTCTTCAATCAATTTATAATCTTGGAACACCACCCCAATATTGCGTCTGAGCTCATTGATAAACGCCTTAGAAGCCCGATTGACATTGATATTACACACCTCTAAGCTCCCCCCCATCATGGGCAAATCCCCATAGAGCGATCGCAAAAGCGTGCTCTTCCCGCTCCCACTCGCCCCTGATATAAACACAAAATCCTTGCGCTCGATCCGCAGATTGGCTCCCTTGATCACCCACTCATCTTTTTTATACCCCAAACACAAATCTTTAGCCACAATGATACTAGCCACAATTCTCCTCCTGCAAAATCTCTAGCAAATGTTGGTGCGCTTGTCTGTGGGCTTTTGTATTGAGCGGTAAGCCCCCGATGTACTCGATTGTGCCCTTTTGGCGATCCACCACGACCATTTTATTTAAGGGGGCAAGCCAGTCCCCCAAACCCAACACCAATAACCACAAATTTTCATATTCTAACACATCTTGAATATTTAAAAAACAATTCTGCTGTATCCACGCCCCTTGTTGCCACAAATGCGGAGACTCTTGTTTGCTGGGTGCTTGAAAGTGCAAGGGTGCGTCCAATAAAAAGGGCAAACAAGGGCGATCAATGGGGCTTAAGGCGCGCAATTTTAAATCCCAAATGTCTTTTTGTTGCCGTCTCCAACGCGCCTCGTATTTGCTCAACACCATATCTTGATCTATATTCTTGCAAACCTGCAGATCACAGCAAGGCAAGCTTAAAACCAGTTGCAAACTCTGCTGGAAATAGGGTTCATCATCACTTCTAAGCCACAACCACGCATCTTGGCACAAAATCGCGCGCATGTGCTCTAGGGTCTGGGGGTTAAACACACGCCGATTAGGGCTCTTGCTCCAAGGCACGGGAAAATGCACATCTAAGCTTAAACAGCCTGAGGGTAGAATTTCTAATAACGCGCGCACATCGGCTTGCACCAAGTAGAGATTTTTAAGCCCTAAAAGCTCGATTTGGCGCAAAACTTGCTCTAAGGAGGGGGTGTGAATCTCCACCCCGATATAGGTTTCTTGTGGATTTTTTTGGGCTTTGTTGAGCAAATGCCGTCCTGAGCCAAAGCCAATCTCTAGGTGGTAAAATCGGGGAAAATCAAAACAATCCCAGCGGATCAAAAAGGGGCTTTCAAAATAGGGGCTAGGCGCGCCCAAATTGGAATAAGACACATTGCAAAAACGCGCCAAAATCTGCAAGGCTTTTTGTAAGACCCCCACTGGGAGGGGGCGTGTGGATTTTTGCGCTTTGAATAAGTCCCCCCCTTCTTGCTTGATTTGCAAGATACAAAAATCATAGAGCCCATAAAGTCCTTGTTTTTGGACACGAATGACGCTCAAGCGGGCATCTCTTAAACTACAAGCGCGGTATAAAAAGACAAACCCCCCGATCTCAAAGGGGAAATTAGGCAATTTAGCCAAAGAAGCAAACAGGTGCGGCATGCACAACTAGCGATCCAAGCGCAATTCCACTTCTTTACTTGGGTTTGATTCCAAGCCGGCTCCATCAACACTCACCACTTGGTAGCGGTATTTTTGCCCACTCACCATGTTATTATCCACAAAACGGGTTTTGCTCAGATCCCCAAAACGCAAGGGCTTAGAACTGGAATTGCCATCAAAGCGATAGACAGCATAGCCCTTAACCCGCCCATCTTGGATGGGTTGCCACTCGATGATGGCTTGCCCATCCTCAATTGTGCCCTTTGTGATGATGGGCGTGGCTGGGCGGGGCAAGGTCATGCCCTGAACTGCTGTTGCGGGCATCATGCTCTCTAAATTATATTTATCCACCGCCACGACTTTATAAAATCTCTGCACCCCATCTGCATCAACATTGTCTAAGTAGCTGGTATCATTGGTCTCGGCGATGTTTTTAAAGCGTTCGTCCATTTTATTAGCGGCATAAATGCGGTAAGACACCACATCTTTTTGATCAGAGGGAGTCCAACTCAGCTGGATTTTACGCGTGAGGTTATTGCTGGCTTGCACGCCAGTTACCCCCACTGGGGGTTCTTTAGTCCTACCGGTTACGACAACACTGGGCAAAGACTTAGCCCCCTCAAAACTCTCAGCGATCACGCGGTAGCGATAGGTGCTCCCATCGGGCAAATCCTTATCAAAATATTCCACATACAGCCTATTTTTCACCACCCCGATATTAGAAAACTTGCCATCGCTCCCCTCTCTTTGGATAATGTATTTATCAATGCTGGGGTTAGGGTGGGGGCTCCAAAAAACCTTGATCTCTTTGGGCTCGACATGACTAGCAAAAACACTCTCCACCGGATTAATAAAAGAAGTGCGGACACTAATTGTTTCAGAGGCACGCGAGATGCCGCCATTTTTGCCAATGGTGGCAATTTGGTAGTAATACTGGGTTTGGGGGGTCAGACCATCATCATAATAATGCGTGGCTAGGGGGTTGCGTACAATCGCCACGCGTTTAAAGCTTTGATCGGCTTGCATGCGGTAGAGCACAAACCCATCAATGAGTCCGGGATTGCTCACAGGTTGCCACTCGAATCCTACAGACTGCACATCATCGATGGTTTTAATCCCCTGCACGACAGGTAAGTTCGGATTAAGAGTCTCTTCTTTTTTCCCAAAAAATGAGAGAACACTATTTTTCCTTGTGGGCGCGCAACTAACCAGTAGCACCGCCAAACAAGCCACAAATACCGCTTTCCAACCCATCCCAACTCATCCCTTCAAAATGGCTTTCTAAATATTGTAGCATATCCTTTAACATGTTGGCTTTAAAAAGAAGTTTGCGCCCATCTTTTGGGTGGGTGGCATAGAGCAAGTAGGCGTGCAATAAAATACGCCCCGTGTAGCTATCTTTTTGCCCATAGAGCGGATCGCCCACGATGTGCCGATTTAGGCTCTCCAAATGCGCGCGGATTTGGTGCGTGCGCCCGGTCTCTAATTTGGCACAAATGAGCTGGGCTTGATTCTTGCCTGTAATCAAGGGGGCAAAATGGGTCTTAGACATTTTTCCGCCCCTAATGGGGTTTCTGAGCGCATCTAAATTGGTCATTTTCAAGCGGTTATTAGGGTGTCGCCCTAGATGGCATGCCACGCTCATTGGAGCATTCAAAGGTTTTGAGAGGATGGCTAGATAATAACGCCCCATTTGCTTGCTCTTAAGCTGGCTAGCCAAGTGCGCATGGCTGGCGTTGTTCTTAGCCACCACCAACACCCCACTGGTGTCCTTATCCAAACGATGCACAATCCCATAGCGCAACGCCCCGCTCAGAGTTGAGAGCGCATAGCCCTTAGCCTGCAAATAATCCACCAAAGTGGGCTCTTTGACACTGCTGGCATGGTGGATCACCAAATGGGGGGGCTTGTTGATCACCAAAATATCTTCATCTTCATAGATGATCTCCAAATCTAGGGGCGGTAGGCTAGTAGGCGGGCTTTCTGTAGGCTTTAGGCTTAAAACTTCTAAGAGATCGCCTAGTTTGAGGCTAACCCCCCCCTTGCTACACACCCCCCCATTGAGGCGCACACAACCAGCCTTGATGAGTTGTAAGACTTGATTTTTAGCCACTTGGAGTTTGGCGCTCAAGAAAGTGTCCAAACGCCCCTTTTGATCCACAATCCAAGTCTGTTTGGGCAAAACAAGCCTTTCATAAACTTTTTATTGCTAAAAGGATTTTAGCAGAAATATTATGGGTATAATAAGCCATATTTTAATAATAAGAGCAATTTTTAGAGGGATAAAATGGATAAAATTGTTGTTGCCTTAGTCGGACAGCCCAATGTGGGTAAAAGCTCGCTGATCAACGCTATTAGCGGGGCGCATTTAAAAGTGGGCAATTTTGCAGGTGTTACGGTGGAAAAAACAGAAATCCACACTTTTTATGGCGACACCCCCATTGTCATTGTGGATTTGCCCGGCATTTATGCCCTGAATGATTTTACCATTGAGGAGAAGGTTACCCGCCATTTTTTAGAAAACGAACACTACGATTTGATCTTAAATGTGTTGGATTGCACCAATTTAGAACGCAATTTGGCGTTGAGTCTCCAGCTTTTAAACACGGGGCATAAGGTTTTAATGGCGCTCAACATGTGGGATGAGGCGCTCAAAGAGGGTTTAGAAATTGATCTAGAACACTTATCTCAAGCCCTCAACACACCCTGCATCCCCACCTCCGCACACTCTTACTTTAATATCCAAAAACTCTTAGAGCACATCATCGCCACACACCACCAAACCTACAGCCCCCCTAAAATCACCTATAGCCCTAAGTTTGAGAGTGCCCTAGATGCCCTAGCCAAAAAGCTAGAGAGTTTGGAGCACCTGCACCACTCCCTTTTAAACCCCAGACAACATGCGTGGCTTTTATTACAAGGGAGCTTACAGCCCCCCCAACAAGAGGCGTTCCAATATTGCCAAGAAGCCAAAACAGAGTTGAGTGCCTCTTTTGGAGAAAATGCTATTCCTCTTATTTTAAGCCAAGAGGCTTTGGGCTTTTGCAAACGCCTAAGCCAGCAAGTGGTCTCTTTTAAAGAAACACAGACCACCCAAAGCACCCAAAAAATTGACAAATATTTGATGCACCCTATCTATGGCTTACCCATTTTCCTAGCCCTAATGTTTTTGGTGTTTTCCTTAAGCTTCTTGGTGGGTGGGGGGTTGCAAACCTATGTGGATGATGCCTTTGCATTTTTAGGCACAACCATTAAAGAAAGTGCCAATGATAGCAGTTTGGGTTCGCTTTTAGGCGATGGGATCATTGGGGGTGTGGGGGCTGTGATCTCCTTTTTGCCCTTGATTGTGGTTTTATACTTGGGTATTTCGCTCTTAGAGGCGACCGGGTATATGAGTCGCGTAGCCTTTTTATTAGATGGCATTTTCCATAAATTTGGTTTGCATGGCAAAAGTTTTATCCCCCTTGTTACGGGCTTTGGCTGTTCTGTGCCTGCCTACATGGCAACCCGCACCCTGCAAAACCAACATGAAAGATTAATCACGCTCTTTGTGATTGGTTTTATGAGTTGCAGCGCACGGCTACCTATTTATGTGCTCTTTGTGGGGGCGTTTTTCCCCGATAAATACGCCGGCTTTGTGCTCTTTGGCATTTACATTTTAGGGGCTGTGGTGGCGTTATTGATGGCTAAACTCTTAAAGCTAAGTGTCTTTAGGGGCAAAGAAGAATCCTTTGTGATGGAGATGCCTAAATACCGCATGCCCAGTGTGAAGGTGGTTTGGTTTAGCATTTACACCAAATCGATCTCTTATTTGAAAAAGGCGGGCACTTATATTTTAGGCGGGGCGGTGCTCATCTGGTTTGCCTCCCAATACCCCCAAAACCCCCAAGCCCTGCAAACTTACCAAGAACAACACGCCAAGATTGAAAAGAGCAACCTAGCAGAATCCCAAAAAGCCCTAGCCTTAGCAACCCTTGAGGAGAATTTGCAAAAAAGCACACTAGAAAATAGCCTAGTGGGGCGTTTGGGGACTTTGATAGATGGGATTTTTAAGCCCATGGATTTTGATTGGAAGCTCTCGATCTCGTTGGTAACGGGCTTTATGGCTAAGGAAGTGGTGGTCTCCACTTTGGGGGTGTTGCACTCTTTAAACAATCAGGGAGAAAACTCCATCTTATTCAAAAAAGCCCTCAAAGAGAGCGTGAGCACGCCCTCAGCGATCGCCTTCATTGTCTTTGTGATGTTTTATATCCCTTGCTTTGCTGCCACAATCACCTTTGGCAAGGAGGCGGGCGGGGCTAAATTCGTGTTTTACTTGTTTGTCTTCACAACAGCGGTTGCCTATTGTTTTTCGCTTATCGCCTATTATCTGACCCAATTTGTTTTAGGAGTCTTCTTGTGATTATTAAAATATCACAATTTTTAGGAAAAGTAACTCCAAAAAGCTTGACTTTGTTTTCTCATTTATGCTATAATAATGGGACAAATTCAAACAAAGGAGTTTTTTATGTTGCCTAAGGAAACAATCAAATTGCTGAATGCACAAGTGATGGAGGAGTTTTACTCTGGTAATCTCTACATCAGCATGAGTTCATGGTGCTACACCCATGGTTTTGATGGAGCCGGTCTGTTCTTGTTTGACCATGCCAGCGATGAGTATGCGCATGCCACCAAGATCATCACCTACCTCAATGAAAATGAAGTGGGCGTGCATTTGAAAGAAATCAAAGCCCCCGAGCACGAGTTTAAAAGCTTGGTGGAAATCTTTGAAAAGGCTTACAAGCACGAACAACACATCACCCATTCCATTAATAACTTGGTGGATAACATGTTGAAAGACAAAGATTATGCCACCTTTAACTTCTTGCAATGGTATGTTGCCGAACAGCACGAAGAAGAAGTGTTGTTTAAAAACATCTTGGATAAAGTCCAGTTGATGGGTGAAAGCGGGCATGGTTTGTATCTAGCCGATCAATACATCAAAAGTCTTGCCAAAGACAAAAAATAACCCCCACTAAAGCCCCTTTGGGGGCACTTGTTTTTGATTTACCTTGTGTTTGTGCTCCTGTCCTAATATCTTTTTGCAATAACAATATTGCGATAAAAATATTACAAGGAGTTTTTTATGGGAAGCATTGGTAGTATGGGTAAGCCCATTGAGGGTTTTTTAGTCGCTGCGATTCAATTCCCCGTCCCCGTTGTCAATAGCCGTAAGGACATTGACCATAACATTGAGAGCATTATCCGCACTTTGCATGCCACGAAAGCGGGCTATCCGGGTGTGGAACTCATCATTTTCCCCGAATACAGCACACAAGGGCTCAACACCGCAAAATGGCTGAGTGAGGAATTTTTGCTCGATGTTCCGGGCAAAGAAACCGAAATGTATGCCAAGGCGTGTAAAGAAGCCAAAGTTTATGGGGTGTTCTCCATTATGGAGCGCAATCCAGATGCCAACAAAAACCCCTACAACACCGCTATTATCATCAACCCACAGGGTGAGATCATTTTAAAATACCGCAAACTCTTCCCTTGGAATCCCATTGAACCTTGGTATCCCGGAGATTTGGGTATGCCTGTGTGCGATGGTCCGGGTGGCTCAAAACTAGCCGTGTGTATCTGCCATGATGGTATGATCCCCGAGCTGGCTAGAGAGGCTGCCTATAAAGGGTGCAATGTCTATATCCGCATCTCCGGTTATAGCACACAAGTTAACGATCAATGGATTTTAACCAACCGCTCCAACGCATGGCACAACCTCATGTACACCGTGAGCGTGAATTTGGCTGGATATGACAATGTCTTTTACTACTTTGGGGAAGGGCAAATCTGTAACTTTGATGGCACCACTTTAGTGCAAGGGCATCGCAACCCATGGGAAATTGTAACCGGCGAGATTTACCCCAAAATGGCAGACAATGCCCGCCTAAGCTGGGGCTTGGAAAACAATATCTACAATCTCGGACACCGCGGTTATGTAGCTAAACCGGGCGGCGAATCCGATGCAGGCTTGACCTACATTAAAGATTTGGCTGCAGGCAAATACAAATTGCCTTGGGAAGATCACATGAAAATCAAAGATGGCTCTATCTATGGCTATCCTACTACCGGCGGGCGTTTTGGTAAGTAACTTCTGATTTTCTAAGGACCTGCTAAAGGTCCTAGCTCCCCCTCCAATTTTTTAAACCCGCCCACTTTGGGTGGGTTAGCAATCAGCCTCAATCAACCTAGACCTTGAACTTCCTAAACTCCCCTTCTAGCTCTTGGTTTTTGGTAACAATTTGCAAGCTGTGCTCCTCAAGTCCTTTACGCACATTCCTCACTTCCGCAAAGATATTGGTGAATTCATTGATCACTTGGTTGAGCTCTTCCATTTTAGCCAACACCACTTTATTTTGATCCACGGTGTTTTGGGATTTTTCTTTAGTCAAAGTCAAATTATCCTTGGCATTCTTGGCATCGCCAATGAGAAGGGAGGTTTTATCGGAGACCTCTTGAGATTGCGTGGCGACATTTTGGATGCGATCCCCCATGCTCTCAATGCTCTGGGTTACCATATTCACCATGGCGGTGATCTCACCCAAAGACTTTTGGGTCTTGCCTGCTAGATTACGCACCTCATCAGCCACCACCGCAAAGCCCCGCCCGTGTTCGCCTGCGCGTGCGGCTTCAATGGCGGCATTGAGGGCGAGTAAGTTAGTTTGGTTAGCGATCTCCTCAATGATGGAGAGCACATTTTTAATCTCTGTGGCATGCTGGACTAAGGAGATTGAATCAGTGGCGATCTCTTGTTGGCTTTGCACGGAGACTAAAATCAGATCCACCGAATTTTGGATTTTAGTGATGAATTCGTTGAGTACAACATCTGTTTTATCCAAATTATCAATTGTGCTATGCAAGTTATTTTGGGCTAATTCCAAACTCTCGCCCACTTGGTGGTTGATGTCCTTGAGATTCTCCACCGATGCCAATTCTTTTTGGGCGACTTGCCCTAGGGCTTTGGTCGAATCCTTGAGCGCACCCCCTACGCGGTTATTATCCTCCACAATGCCCTTCCCAACCTTGATAATGTCGGCGATTTTACCCAAGAATTGATCGACAAAGCCTGTAGCCAAGCCAATTTCATCTTTGCTATTATAATTCAAACGCTTGGTCAAATCCGCCTCTTGGGAGGAGACCAAGTCTTTAGCGGTGTCTTTAAGTTTATTTAGGGGTCTAATGACATCTTTTTGCACCACTAACAATAATAAGATGATGATCCCCAAAGACACGCCCACCATCCAGCTCAAAGTTTTTACGCTAAAAAAGCTGGCGTTTTTATAAGCCTCTTGTAAAGAAAGTTTGACCTCCATCACCCCGATCATGTCCCCGGGCTTATTATTGGTGTGGCAAGCCACGCAAGATTCATCGCCCACTAAGGGTTGCCACACGATCACATGCCTATCAGCTCCCTTCCCACGCACAAGCACTTGTTGGGGCGTTTTGGGATCGTTAAAATATTGCAAAATCTCCGGGTTTTGTGTGAAAGTCTGGTTGAGTCCAAAAAGGCGGATGTCCCCCTCTCCGGGGTAAAATTTCATTTGCACACCGGACAAGTGGTTGCTATCATCAATGGCTTTATAAATCGCCTCCTTAGTCCCCACAGCAATGGCTTGCACAATGGTGTTGATAATGGAGGCATTCAAACTCTTAGCCACCGTGCGCCCTTGCAATTCCGCCAAATTGGCATAATCTCTTTGGATGAGGGTGAAAACCAAGAGAGCAAAGAGGGATAACAAAATAATCAGATAAAACGAAGCCCTAACCTGCAAACTCCTAAACACAGCAATCTCCTATCGTTTTTAGCATTTTACCAAAATAATAAATTTTAAGACAAACAAACAACGGGCAAGGTGGTTTGCGTGGCAATGTCTAAACCCTCTAAGGGGCTAAATTCCTGCATTTGGTAACTCTGCACAGCCAAACGCCCGATCATGGCAGCATTGTCCGTGCAAAACTCTAAGGGTGCTAGATGCAATGCCATGCCAAATTGCCCACAGAGTGCTTGGATTTTCTCTCTAAGATAGCAATTGGCACTAGCCCCCCCCACCAGCCCAAAATTTTGGATTCGTTGTTTTTGGAAGTAATGCTTTAACACCTTGAGCAAATGCGCGCATGCAACTTTTTGAAACCCCGCACACACCCGGGCTTTAAATTCCTCTGCAAGCTTGGGCGTTTTTTCTTGCTCGCTTAAAATAGCCAGACGGACAGCATTTTTTAAGCCTGAAAAGCTAAAGGCTAGGGCTTTGGAGGTTTTTAAGGGCAGGGGGAAGTCTAATTCTAACCCCGGGGGGCATTCTTGGGCGTATCTCTCCACCACTGGCCCGCCCGGATAGCCCAAGCCCAACATCTTAGCCACTTTATCAAAACTCTCCCCCAAACTATCATCTAAACTTTGGGCGACAATTTGCATGTGGGTGTGGCTAAAACTCTCGATAATGAGCGTGTGCCCTCCAGAGATTAGCAAGGTGCTGATAGGGAAGAGTGCTTGTTGGTTGATGAAGAGTGAATAAATATGCCCCTTGAGGTGATCGATGGAGATTAGCGGGATTTTAAGGCTTAAAGACAACGCCTTAGCCATCATTAAACCCTCTAAGAGCGTGATACTCAGGCCGGGGCGTGTGGTTACGCCAATGGCTTTTAGAGCGCTTAAAGAATGCCCTTGTAGTTGCAAAAAATCTTGGGCTTGTTTTAAGAGATCGGGGAGGTTTTTAGCATGCAAGCGTGAGGCCAGCTCGGGAACCACACCCCCATAAGGGCTGTGATCAGCCTCTTGGGACATCTTGGCATGCCAAAGTAACTTAGCCTCTAAATTGGTCAAAGCCAACGAACTATCATCGCAACTACTCTCAATACTTAAAAGCATCCAGCCTCCATTAGGGTATAATAAAATGATTATACTATAAGGGTTTCTATGAAGAGATTTAAAGCCGAGTGGGAGGAACAGAGTGCGATTTTAATGGCATTCCCCCATGCCGCTAGCGATTGGGTTGGGTGTTTAGAAGATGCACAAAAGTGTTTTTACGACATCATTGAAACCATTAGCCATTATCAAAATGTTTTGGTGTGCGTGTCCCCTGAGGATTCAGCCACCCAAGATCGCCTCGCACGCTTTAACCAAGTGCAAATTGTCTTGGTGGAGTGCAACGACACTTGGACGCGCGACTTTGGTCCCCTGTGTGTGGAAACTAATAAGGTGATGCTTTATTTGGATTTTATCTTCAATGCTTGGGGGGGGAAGCACAGCGCCCACCTAGATAATGCCATTAGCTCCAAACTAGCCCAAAAAGGGCTTTTAAAACACCCCTTAAGATTTGTGGATTTGGTGCTAGAGGGGGGGAGTGTGGAGAGCGATGGGGAGGGGACTTTGCTCACCACCACCTCTTGCTTGCTCAATCCAGAGCGCAACCCCAACAAGGATCAAAGCCAGCTCAACGCGATTCTCAAGCAAGAGCTGGGAGTAGAGCGCATTTTATGGTTGGATGTGAGCCCCTTAGAGGGCGATGACACCGATGGGCATATTGACACCCTAGCGCGTTTTTTAAACCCCAATACAATCGCCTATGTAACCTGCAACGACCCCCATGACTCCCACTACCAGCCCTTAAAAGAGATGGAAAAACAATTAAAGAGTTTTAGAACTTTAAAGGGCAAGCGTTATAACCTCGTGCCCTTGCCCCTACCCTACCCCAAATACTACCAAGGAAGACGGCTACCAGCCACCTATGCGAATTTTTTATTTGCCAATAAAGGCGGGCAAAAGGTTTTGTTTGCCCCCACCTATAGCGATCCGATGGATGCCCCCGTGCTTAAAATCTTACAACAACACACAGGTTTAGAGGTTGTGGGCGTGGATTGTTCGGTGCTCATCCGCGAAAATGGGAGTTTGCATTGTGCCACCATGCAACTCTACTAAGTTTATCCAAATCATCATCAGCGGGCAGGTGCAGGGGGTGGGCTTTAGGCCCTTTGTCTATCAGTTGGCTAAAGAATTGGGGGCGTGCGGGTTTGTGCGCAATAGAGGCGGGCAGGTGGAGGTGCTCTTACAAGCAGAATTAAAAACCTTATTTTTGGCTAAACTAGATACCCACAAACCCCCACAAGCACAGATTAACACCATAGAGTGCCACGACACCCCCCCCATCCACACGCAAGATTTTAAAATCGCCCCCAGCCTAACCCCCTCATTGAGCCTAAAAGACACCCTGCCCCTAGATTTAGCCACTTGTGAGCTGTGCTTGCAAGATTTGGCTAACCCCAAGAGTCGCTTTTTTAACTACCCCTTTGTGGCATGCGCGCATTGTGGCCCTAGATTTAGTCTCTTGCACACCCTGCCCTACGATCGCGCCCACACCTCCATGCGCGATTGGGTGATGTGCCCTGCTTGCCAAAAAGATTACCACAACCCCCAGAGCCGCCGCTTTTTTGCCCAAAGCCTCTCATGCCCGCATTGCCCCATCACGCTTAGTTTTTACGATCAAGAGGGCAAACACACAGACCAACCCCTAGAGCGTGCGATCCAAGCTATCCAACAAGGTCAAGTGATCGCTTTGAAAGGCATTGGTGGCTTTGCCCTAATATGCCATGCACAAAATAAACAAGCGGTGCAAAAGGTGCGTGCCTTGAAGTGCCGCCCTAAAAAGCCCTTAGCCTTGATGGTGAAAAATACAGCAGTGGCACACACTTTGGTGCATTTAAACCCCCTAGAATTAGAAGCCCTTAAAGCCCCTAGTGCCCCCATTGTGCTCGCCCGTAAAAAAAGCCCTTGTTATGACCATGTAGCCCCCAATCTCAATACTCTGGGGATTATCCTCCCCTATAGTGCCCTGCACCACTTGCTTTTACAACCCTTTGAAGCCCTCATTTTCACCAGTGCCAATTTAAAGGGCGAGCCCATCATCACAGAGTTAGAAACCCTGCGCGCTAAATTTGACCTAGAGGGCATTTTAGATCACAACCGCCCCATTGTGCATGGGATTGAAGATAGCATTTTACGCTGTGTGGGCGAGCAAATGGGCGTTATGCGTCTGGCTAGAGGGCTCTCCCCCCTATACATCCCCCTAAAAAGCCCCACGCCCCTTGTGGGCATGGGTGCGCACAATAAAGCCAGTTTGTGCTGGAGTCAGGAATCTAGTTTGGTGATCCCAGAGATGGGCGCGCTAGAGAGCGTGGCGGGTGTGCAAAATTACCACCAAAATTGGGATTTTTATAGCCAACTCTATGGCGTGCCACAAAACATCGGCATTGACAAGCACCCTAGATACACCTCTAGCCAAATCGGGCAAGAAAAAGCTCTAGAGTGTGGGGCAACATGCACGCCCATCCAGCACCACAGAGCGCACATGCATGCGTTGTTGGGCGAATGGGAGCTAGAACACCCCCCTTTAGAGGGCATGGAAGTTTTGGGCTTGGTGTGCGATGGGAGCGGGTTGGGGGATCATCAAGAACTTTGGGGGGGCGAGGTTTTTAAAGCCCATTTCAAGGGCTTTTGGCAAGTCAAACATTTATTGTCCTTGCAACGCTTTTGGATTCCACAAGCCCCCAACTTGATCCAAGATGCCTGCACCATCGGTTATTGTCTAGCCCACCAACATAGCTTAAGCGGGCTTTTAACACGCCTTGAAAAGCCTTTGGGCGCGCGTGCCCATGCCCTCAAACGCATGCTGGATCAAAAAATCCAAGTGTCCCCAACCACCTCTATAGGGCGGCTTTTTGATGCCATAGCGGGCTTTTGTGGGGTGGGGGAGTTTAACACCTATGAGGGGCAAAGTGCGGCACAATTAGAGAGTTTGGCAAGCACAATAGAGAATTTGGATTTTTACCCCTTTAGCCTGCAAGATCGCCCCATCATTGGCACACCCATGCTCGAAGCGATCCAACAAGAGATTTTAAACAACCAAGCCCCCCTAGTGGCTAGAAAATTCCACAATACCCTAGCCCACATCGCCCTCTCTCTAGCCCAACAGCACAATCTGCCCATGCTCTTTGGGGGCGGAGTCTTTGCCAACCGCCTTTTATGCGAGCACATCAGGGCTCTTTTTGCCCATCGGGTGTTTTTCATGCCCAAACTCCTCTCTTGCAATGATGGGGCATTGGCTTTTGGGCAGGTGCATTTTTTAGCCAACCAACAAAGGAGCCAACATGGATTTTAAACAAGTTACATTGAGTTGTGGGAATGGGGGTAAGGAGAGTTTAGAACTCATTGAAGGGGTGTTTAAGCCCTATTTGCAAGAGTTTTTAGTGGCTGATGGGGAGGATGGCGGGGTGTTTAGGGGGAGTGGGGATTTGGCAATGAGTACGGATAGCTTTGTGGTCGATCCGCTTTTTTTTGCCGGGGGGGATATTGGTAAGCTGAGTGTGTGTGGGAGCGCCAATGATGTTGCGGTGATGGGGGCTAGACCGGAGTATTTGAGCATGGGCTTTATGCTAGAGGAAGGCTTGCCCATAGCCACTTTGGAGCGTATTTTAGAGTCTGTGCGCGCGCAATTAAAGCTAGGCAAACTCAAGCTTTTATCTTTGGACACAAAAGTTTTACCCAAAAATAGCATGGACAAGATTTTTATCAACACCACCGCCTTAGGGCGTGTGCTCTACCCTGCTTTGAGCGCTAAAAATCTCCAAGAGGGGCAGAGTTTAATTTTGAGTGCGCCCATTGGTGCCCACGGGGCATTGCTTTTTTCCTTACGCCATGAGATTGGGTTGCACTCTGCATTGCAAAGTGATTGCCAACAACTCTTTGGCTTGTTAGAACCTGTTTTCTCAAGTGGGTATCCTCTCTATGCCTTGCGTGATGCCACGAGGGGCGGACTAGCAGCCTTGCTCCATGAGTGGGCGCGCACCTCTTTAGTGGAAATTGAGATTGAGGAGACCCAAATCCCGATCTTAGAAGAGGTGCGGGGGGTGTGTGAGATTTTGGGGCTAGAACCCTATGTTTTGGCAAATGAGGGGGTGTGTGTGTTGTGTGTCAATACACCCGATGCGCCCAAAATATGCGATTTGCTCCAAGCCCATGGAGGCACGCCTGCGATCATAGGCAGAGTGTTGGGCAAGACCCAAAAACCTTGTGTGTATTTAAAAAACGCTTGGGGTTCTAGGCGTTATTTAGAAATGCCTGAGGGCGAACTATTGCCTAGAATTTGCTAAAGGGGTGCGCTAATCACCACAAAGGCCTATTGCAAAATGAGCATGTCCTTATCCCCAAAATTCTTTGCCAAATCTTCATCTAGGCGTTTGACCAAGTAAATTTTCATGAGCGCATTGGGGGCGATGGTGTTTTGTTGCTTATCATAGGGGGTGAGCGTGATTTTTAAACGCCCATCGCTTTGTCTTTCTTGTATCGCCACAGCCACCATGTTGTTGTTGGCTTTTAAACTCTGCATCACTTCCCCCTCTTTAAAAAAGGCAATCACCTCTTTCATGCTCAAAGTATCTTGTTCGATGACTACAGGGCTTTTTTTGCGTAACGCGAATAAAAACACCCCCGCCAACACCGCCACAACAAGCAACACAATTAAATAAGTTGGCATGTTTCCCCTTATTTTAAGACAATCATGTCTTTGCCACTAAAATGCTTTTTCGTTTCGGCATCTAGCTCTTCACTCTCAATACCCAATGCTTCCTCCCCTTCAACTTGTTCTGTATCTGTGTTGAAAAGGCAATTGATCACCCTAACATTTCCACTAGCCATGTTTTCTTTGATAGAAACAGCGATTAAATCCTTTTCTTTTTGTATGAGTTGTGCCCGTTTTGGGTCTTGAAACCAAGCAACGATGTTTTTGAAAAAATTTAAAATGCGCTCATAAATGCGTTCGACCCAAGCCCATACACTCTTAAAGAAGTCCGAAACATTCTCAATGAAATTATCAATCATCTCAAATCCCCTAACGCAATACGATCGTGTCTTGATCGCCAAAGTTCTTTTTTAGATCCTCATCGAATTCTTTAGTGATCACCCGTAAAAAGGGATCTTTGGGGCTTGTCATGGGCACATTGTTTTTATCCATAAAGCAACAGCTAAGAATAATCACGCCAGCCTTTTCCTCTTTGGTGATACTCGCTCCGCTGTGAAAATTTGGCTTCAAGTGCTGTTTAACCCAATTGAGTAATTCTTTAAAGCTGTATTTGTCTTGATTGACCTCTGTGTAATTCCACGCTTGTAACAAGGTATCTAAGCTAATTTGCTTAAAAGCCTCTTTGACATTCGCTAGGCTATAGCCCATTTCTTTCATCAACTTCACGAGTGCTTTCTTGATTTCCTCAACGAGTTCGCCGGTGTTTTTGCCATTATTTGTCATCTTTTCTCCTCATTGTTTTGAATTTGCCTTTTTTCAAGTTACTTTTGATCCGCTGACTTAAGCTCTCTTTTCTGTTCTCCTCCTTATGGGTTTTTTCAAATTCCTTTTTGGCGGTTTTGAACGCCTTTTTGAAGTAGGTAAAGTTAGGCAAAACCTCCTCTTTTGCCGCGCTAATCAAGCCATTTAAAATCGCGTTTTTAATCTCTCTGCCAGAAAAGCCCTTAGCGATTTTGCTTAAAACCCCTAGCTCCTCTTGAGAAAATTGCGCCATGCCCTTTTCATAAAGGGCAGTAGGGATATGCTTTAAGATAATTGCTTGCCTTTGTTTGTCATTGGGCAATTCAAAACTGATGGAGCGTAAGATTCGGCTATGAAACGCCTTATCGTAATTTTCGAGTAAATTGGTCGCAAAAATCACAATGACGGGGCGTTCCTCCAAAAGCTTTAAAAGCTCGCTACGCAAAGAATTGACCGCCTGATCGGCACTTTGGGTAACATTAGAAATGCGTTTGCCCAAAAAGCTATCGGCTTCATCAAAGAACAAAATCGCCCCACTCTTTTGTGCCAAATCAAAGGCGGCGACTAGATTTTTAGGCGCATCCCCCACGAATTTAGACTCGATGTCGGCGTAATTGCCATGGATAATCTGCTTGCCTAATTCTTTGGCGATAATATGCGCACTCATGGTCTTGCCCGTGCCCGGTTTGCCATGAAAATTGATAATGGTTTTAGCGATCCCATCGACCTCTTTAAAACCCCACTCCTCATAAATCAAATCTTGCTTTTGCACCAAAGTGATGACCTCTAAAACCCCCTTTTTGGTTTTCTTGTCTAGCTCGATCTTTTCTAGGCTGTAGCGGGGGTCTTCCACCCGTAGGTTCAAACTCGGGGCGTTTTCTTGCTCTTGCTTGATGGCTTTTTTATCCTGCGCTTGCTTATTTAAATGTTTTATCAAGACTTGGGTACAATTGATCGCTAAATAAAAATGTACCCCAATGCCTAAAAATTTGCCCTCAGTCAGTGCCTCGTTAATGGGGTGGTTCAGTTTAGAGATGAGCAAAGAAATGCCCACATCTTCTTCTTGTGTGGGTTGGTATTGATTGGTCTTTGCTTGGATTCTATGTGTCCCTTTTGGATCAAACACCCCCACTAAAGCCACTTCTTGCACACCGCTAAAGTCATAATCCGGTTTTTCTAAAATTTCTTTGACTTCTGCACTAAAAGCCTCTAGCCGTTTTGGATTAGCTTGTTTGAGCCAGTCGTTTTGGATAAAGATCACTTTTGTTTTCACAGAGTCATACCCTCTCTGAGTTGTTTAGCCTCCTCCTTATTAATCTGATAAGTTTCGCTAGCTATCTCATGCCCGTCGCGCAATAAGCCAACATCAGACTCTACATACTCTCCCCTCTCTTTCAAAGATTTGATCTTCGCTCCAGTAGCCCTCTTATTTTTTTTTGGCTTGTTCGACACGATTGAAAAACTCCCTAATGCTGATGATGACAACCCCAGCAACCGCCGCCAACGCTAGTCCTCCTATAATTAATGGTAGTGGCATTCTCTCTCCTTATCATTCATTTGTTCCCCTTGTTATACAGACCCGTCGTTACGTGTATGTGATCACCCTTTTTAACTTTATCCTCGATGATTTTTCTCATTTTTGCATCATCATTACTTTTATTCGCTCCTAGTCCTAATAATCCGCCTACAATAAATGGTAATGGCATTTGTTCTCCTTATTTAATTTTCAAAGTTTTTGATTCTCAAAGTTTCTTCCACACCCTCTTTTTCCTGTAACATCTGGCAAGCTTTGAGATTGAGGGCGTAAAATTCCTCTAGGCTGTAGTGTTTGTAAAACACCTTTTCATACATGGTATCTACCCTGCAAATTTGGGGGCGATTCTCATAGATCAAGCACCGCTGGGTTTGTTGATCCAAGTGGCGACACACCCCATTACCCAAATCAAAGGGGGCGAGCTCTTTAACCCCCTTGATATTGCGGCAACACGCCCCACAAGTGGTGCAAGCAAAACCCATGTTAGAGCTTGATTAAATTCTTGCCTTGATCGGTGAGCACCAACATGGCTTTTGTCCAATCGGCGTAAATAGTGGCAAGGTTAGGTTCTAGCCCAAAGGTTTTAACCATGGTGTCTAATACTTCTTTTTCCCCCTCATGCAAAGCTTCTAAGTGGGTTAAGCGATCTGCCATTGCGAGTGCCATAGTTTCTAGCAACACGATTTTTTGGTGTTCTTTTTGTTTAAAAGTCTTTAAAGTGGTCGCTAGATCGAACTTGTCGGCATTGTAAGTAATGTCCTCAATCTGCATTTCTAGGCAATAAGTGGCGATCACGCCCTTTTGTGCGTCTGAAAAATCATCATTACTCCAAGCAAAATGGTGGGCAATTTGCAAAAATGCCTTTTTTTCCTCTAAATCCAATGCACCTAAGAACATCAACACTCCTTATTAGTTTAGTTAAATTTGGCGTTATTATATCACCCCCCCCCCCCCCTGTCAAGGGCGCGCGTGCATTTTTGGGCTTAAAGGGTTGTGTTATAAACGGGTGTTGAGTTTGTTGTAGTGGTAAAGGGCGATGCCTAAAAGTGTGAGGAAGGGCATTAAAATCCCCACTTCGGGCAAGAACATGCCTGAGATGCTAAATTTGCCTAAAGCAAAGAAAAGCCCCCAAAGGATCAAGGAGAGCAAGATAAATTTCAAACTCAAAAGGGCTAAATTTTCATAGCGGGCTAAATTGGGGGTGTAGTAGGCGATCAAAATGGCGGTTAAGGGGACAAAAAAGGGGAGGAGGATAGAAACATATAAAAACCCCCGAATCTTTTTGGTGTCTGCATGTTGGTGGTAGAGCACATGCAAGGAGCGGATCGCATCGGTGATTGAGACGGCGGGCTTGTTTTGGTAGATGGTGTCTAGGACTTTGGGGCGGAAACCCTTGAGGGTTTTTAAGATGGGGAGTTTTTGCACCTGCAAGCCTTGTTGCCCCAAAGTGAGGGGGAAGGGCAGGGTGGAGAGGGTTACCCCATGCAAGACCCAGTAGCGATCCTCAAACACCGCACTAGAGGCTTGTGCGAAGGTGCGTAACACCCCCTCTTGCAGGGTGAAAATTTTGATATTTTGGGCGTTTTGCAAGAGGGGGTTGATTTTTTCAAAATAGACATAGTCATCATTGTATTTCACCAAGAGATTTTCAGAGATATTGGCAGCATTGTCTTTGTAAATGATGGATTCGGCTTTTTCTTGCATATAGACAAAGGGGGTGGCGTTCAGCCCAATAAACACCACGATAAAAAATAAATTGATCGCCAACATGGGGGCTAGAACCTGCTTGATAGAATAGCCAATGGCTAAAAGGGCGGTGTATTGGTTGGAGCGGATAAAGGCGATGTAAAAGAGCACCAGCCCTAGCAAAAGCGAGATGGGGAGGGTGTAATTGAGCGCATACAGCCCATCATAGACAAAGAACAACACGATGAGGTTAGCCGCGCTGGGGAATTTCTCAGCATACTGCAGGCTATCAATGCCAATAAAGAAAAATTCTAGGGCGATGAGAATGGTCAGGCAGAATTTGAGGTAATAGGAGCCTACAAAGACCCAAAGTCTCATAGGGATTGGGGTTTGAGGGTGAAACGATTTTGCATGGCATTAAAATCGCCTTGCTGGAGGTAAAATTCAAGTGCTTGGCGGGCGTGGGTGAAAATTTGTTCTTTTAAAGCTTCTTGTTCGGGGCTAAAGCGTTGCAAGACATAGGCGATGGTGTCATGTTTAAAAACGCTGCGCCCGATCCCAATTTTCATTTTATAAACTGGGTGGGGGTAGTGTTGCTCGATGGATTTGAGTCCATTATGCCCGCCATGCCCGCCCTTGCTCTTAAAGCGCACCGCCCCTAAGGGCAAATCCAAATCATCATGCACGATCAAAACGGACTGCGTGTCATGGTAGCGTAAAAAGGCAGCTAAAGCCTGTCCGGATAAATTCATATAGGTCATGGGCTTAAGCAAATAGCCCTGCGTGCCCACTTTGGCATAATCGGCTTGGTATTTTCTTGCATGCATGAAAGAAATGCCCAAACTCTGGGCGAGTGAATCTAAAATGTCAAAGCCGACATTGTGGCGGGTGTGGGCGTAGGCGGGTGTGGGGTTGCCAAGACCAACAATGAGCATTATTTGGCTTTGATCACCCCTACCACGGCGTTATTGGGGTTTTCTAAGATATGGGCTTGTGTGGGGATTTTCAAATCGCGCACCAAGATCGCATCGCCCACATCTAAATGCGCCACATCCACCTCAAAACTTGAAAAGAGGTGTTCGGGCACACATTCCACTTGCACCCGTTCCTTAGAGATCATTAAAATACCCTTGTTTTTAAGCCCTACAGGAATCCCATGCACCTTCACGGAGATATGGAACTTGGTTTTCACGCCCTTTTGCAAGACCAACAAATCCACATGGACTAAGGCGTTGGTAACGGGGTCTTTTTGGTAAGCCTGCACCACGACATGGTAGATTTGATCGGCGATCTTAACCTCAAAATCTAGGTTGGGTTTGTTTTTGACAAAGCGGATAAAATCATTGGTTTTGAAAGTGGCATAGACATTGGATAGCCCCTTGCCATACAAATTTGCCATCAAAAAACCCTCTTTGCGCAACGCCTTTTTTTGGGATTTTAAAAGCTCTCCCCTAAGTGTGCCCTCTAACATAGCTCATCCTTATAAAAAATTAATCAAGCTAGCATTCTAGCATGCTTTAGCTTAACAAAAAACCCAAGCTTTAGGCAATTTATGCTAAATTAGCGTAAAAAAAATCACAAGGGTCGTTTTGAGTTTAAAAAGGTGGTGTTACTTATTGTGTGCCACTTGTTGTATTTATGCTAAGAATCTAAGCTACATGTCCTCCTCTTACCAAGCGGGCATTATTTACTTAAAATCTTTGGGGACCACCCAGTTTATGCAAGGGGCATCGATCACTTGGGGGTATGAAGTCAATCCCAAACACGATTGGGCTTATGGGCGCTATTATGTATTTTTAGATTATGGGAATGTGTTGCTAGAACCCCCAGCTGGGCGGCAGGTGAATTTATTCACCTATGGGGTGGGGGGGGATTTTATGGTCGCTTACAATAAAAATCCGATCAACACTTGGGCGTTTTTCTTTGGCTTGCAATTAGGGGCTAATACTTGGTTGCTCAACCAAAAGGCTAAAAATATCATTGTCAATACTTGGAATTCCTTCCGCGATTTGGCTTCTTCCAAAGTGGCTTATTTTCGGGCGATTGGGACTTTTGGGGTGCAATTCCGCACCATTGTTACTTGGCACATTTTAGATGTGGAGATCGGGGCGAAAATCTTTTTAAACCCCGAGCCCAAAAGTGCCTTTGAACGGGGGGTCGTGTTCTTTATCTCGCATGCATGGCATTTCTAGTCAGATTGTTTATGTTTATCAAAAATATAACTAAAATGACTATAATAGCCCCCTAATTTTAAAAACAAGGAGATCGCATGTTTGTTTTAAGAGACCTACCCTACAGCAAAGATAGCATGGGGGATTTTTTAAGCCCTGTTGCCTTTGACTTCCACCATGGCAAGCACCACCAAGCCTATGTCAATAACCTCAACAACCTCATCAAGGATAGCGAGTTTAAAGACAGCTGTTTATTCACCATTTTGAATAAATCCAGCGGGGGCATGTTCAACAACGCCGCCCAAATTTACAACCACGACTTTTATTGGGACTGCTTGAGCCCTAAGGCGACAGAAATGAGCGAAGAGCTTAAAAGTGCCTTGCAACATGATTATGGCTCTTTAGAAGCCTTCAAAGAGGCTTTCATTAAAAGCGCGACCACGCTTTTTGGCTCGGGCTGGAACTGGGCGGTTTTCAACCCCGCTAACAACAAGATCGAGATCGTGCAAACCAGCAACGCCCAAACCCCGGTTACCGATAAAAAAGTCCCCCTCTTGGTGGTGGATGTGTGGGAACATGCCTATTACATCGATCACAAAAATGCCCGCCCGGTCTATTTGGATAAATTTTACAACCACATCAACTGGGCGTTTGTTTCCCAGTGCTTAGAGTGGGCTAAAAAAGAAGGTCTAGGCTCTGTGGATTACTACATCAACCAAATCGTGCATAAGAAAGCCTAATGCAAGACCCCCTCATCATCGGCTCTAAAACCTTTGCCTCCCGCCTGATTGTGGGGAGTGGCAAGTATAAGGATTTTGCCACCACCAAGCAAGCCACCTTAGCTAGTGGAGCAGAAATGATCACCGTGGCGGTTAGGCGGGTGAATATCACCGATCCTAATAGCGAAAATCTGCTAGACACCTTTAAGGACACGGGCATTAGCTTTTTACCCAACTCTGCAGGGTGCCACACCGCAAAAGAGGCAATCGCCCTCTTCAGGCTTGTCAAAGAGGCGACAGGGATTGACTTTATCAAGTTAGAAATCATTGGGGACGATCGAACACTTTACCCCGACACGGCTGAAACCCTAGAGGCGTGCAAGGTTTTAGCCAAAGAGGGCTTTTGTGTGTTGGCTTACACCAATGATGATCCCATCATGGCTAAAAAGCTAGAAGACGCAGGGGCGAGCGCGGTGATGCCCTTAGCTTCCCCCATTGGGAGCGGACTTGGGATTCAAAACCGCTATAACATTGGCTTTATTAAAGAGGCGGTGAGCGTGCCCGTGATTGTGGATGCGGGTGTGGGCTGTGCCTCCGATGCGAGCATTGCAATGGAGCTAGGCGCAGATGGGGTTTTAACCAACTCAGCCATCGCGCTCGCCCAAGACCCGGTGATGATGGCAGAGAGCATGAGATTTGCCGTGATCGCTGGGCGTAAAAGCTATTTAGCCGGACGCATTCCTAAAAAAGCTTATGCTAGTCCTAGCTCGCCCGTCTTTGGTTTAGCCCAGTTGTGAAGGACACCCTTTTTAACACCCCTTTGCCTAAACGCTTTGAGTTTGACAGCCAAGTAGCGGGCATGTTTGATGACATGCTGGAGCGGAGTGTCCCCTACTACCACGAAACCCTAAGACTTACCAGCCATTTTGTCGCCCAAGATTTAGAGGGCGTGGTGTATGATTTGGGCTGTTCTACGGGCAATTTTTTAGCCACTCTAGCCCCCCTTTTGCCTCCCGATGCGCTTTTAGTAGGTGTGGATAACGCCCCCAGCATGCTAGAAAAGGCACAAGAAAAACTACAAGTCTCCAATATATCTTGGCGTTGTGAAGACCTTTTACACACCTCTTTAGAGAACGCGGGGGCGGTGGTCTTGCTCTACACTTTGCAATTTATCCGCCCCCTGCAACGCCAAGCCCTGATGGGGCGCATTTTCCATGCCCTAAAACCCGGGGGGGTCGTGGTGGTGGCAGAAAAGATGATGAGCATGGATCGCATTTTAGACAAGCAAATGGTCGAACTCTACTACCTTTACAAACAAGCACAGGGTTATAGCCTCAATGAGATCAGCTTTAAAAGAGAAGCCCTAGAAAATGTGCTGGTGCCCTATAGTTTGCAAGAAAATACCGCCCTTTTAGAGCAAGCCGGCTTTAAGCATGTAGAAGTGCTCTTTAAATGGGTGAATTTTGGGCTCTTAATTGCCCGTAAGGTTTAGATTTATCCTAAAAAAGGAGAAACATATGGCACACACCGCTAAAAACATCCTTAAAATAGTCCTCATTAGTCTGTGTTGTGTGGGAAGTCTTTTTGCCCATGACAACCCAACAAAAGCCCAACAAATTAAACAATACCTCTCTATAGCCAACAAGGCTTATCATCGCAAAAATTATGACAAGGCTTTAGAAAACTTTCAAAAAGCAGCGGATTTAGGGAGCACTAAGGGTTATATGGGGTTGGGGGATCTGCATAGCGACTATGATAGTGGTTTTTATGATTATGCGCAGGCGTTGATCGATTACAAAAAGGCAGGGGATTTGGGGAGCGCGGAGGCTTATTTTAACCTAGGCTATCTGTATAATGTGGGTGGCGATTGCGATAGATTCGGGTGCGCTGTGAAGTCAGATAATAAAAAAGCCCTGCAATACTTCAAAAAAGCAGGCGACATGGGATATGCAGCAGGCTATGTCGATGCGGGGTTGATGTATGAGGGTGATGAAGGCATCCCCAAAGATTATGCCAAAGCCAAAGAATATTACCAAAAGGCAGCAAATATGGGAAATTCTGCAGCTTACACTAATTTGGGGATTATGTATGCACATGGCAAAGGTGTCAAGCCTAACAAAGAAAAAGCGCGCCAATACTACCAAAAGGCTTGCAATATGGGTTTTGACACTTCTTGTTGGCTCCTAAAGGAGCTAAAGCACAAGAACTAAGCCTTAAGGGTGGATGGCTTCCAACATCTGCAGATCAAAGCCCCTTAAAGCGGTGTGTTCGGGGTTGTCTTGGCTGGTGAGTAATCTAAAGCTTTTCACCCCCAAGCTTTTTAAAATCAACGCCCCGATCCCAAAGTTTTTCAGCGTGTCGTAGGTCTTGGCTTGTGGATCAATAAAGATCAAAAACCCACCCTCAGCACTCAATTTTTGCAAGGCATCCATCAAAAAGCGGTATTGATCGCCCTGACTTAGCAATTCATAATCGCTTTTGATGATGTGGAAACGCACAAGAGGTCTTGTCAAATCGCCCATAAATTGGTAGGCATAATGCTTGCGGTGCAAATGATCTTCAAAGACAAAATGCGTGCAAGCATGCCCTAAAAACTGGGTGGGCTCTTGGCTTAGGATTTTTAAGAGATTTTCGCTCTGCAAGCGGTAACTCACAATATCAGAGACATAGAGGGTTTTTAATCCATGTGTTTTGGCAAAATCAAGCAAAAACTTATCCCCCCGTTTTGCCATCGAGCCATCTTCTTTCATGATCTCACAAATCACGCTAATAGGCTTGAGACCAGCTAATTTACACAAATCCACGCTCGCCTCTGTGTGTCCGGTCCTCACTAAAACCCCCTCATCTTTGGCAATCAAGGGGAAAATGTGCCCGGGGCGCACAAAATCCTGCGCGCTGGTGTGTTCTTTGCATAAAAGCTCAATGGTTAAAGATCGTTCATAGGCAGAAATACCGGTTTTAGCCACTTTGGCATCAATGGAGACCGTGAAAGCGGTTTCATGCTTGGAATCGTTATGACTCACCATGGGCTTGAGATCAAATTTGTTGGCGATCTCTTGGGTGAGCGACACGCAAATAAGCCCTCTGGCGTGTTTTGCCATAAAATTGATCTTATCAGGCGTGCTAAAAATGCCCGCCATGACCAAATCCCCCTCATTTTCGCGATCCTCATCGTCCATTAAAATAATGAGCTCGCCATTTTTGATCGCCAATAAGGCTTGTTCCATTCTCTCTAAATTATCCATCTTTATCCTTGAAAAAGGGGCATTTTAACACAAAGTGGCTTGTTTAACTTTGGAGCTTATAATACCAATAAAAGGGGTTTTATGCGTGTTTTTTGGCTTTTCTTATTGTGTTTTTTGGTGGCACAAGCCCAGCCCGTCCAAGTGGCCAGTGCGGCTAATTTGACAATGGCTCTCAAGGCTATCCGCACAAGATTTTTACTCGATCACCCTAAGGCCCAGATCAAGCTTAGTTTTGGTTCTAGTGGCAAGCTTTATACCCAAATCACACAGGGCGCGCCCTTTGATCTTTTCATCTCTGCCGATCAAGAACGCCCCCTCAAACTCAAAGAGGAGAAATACACGCCCTATGAGGTGAAGGTCTATGCTAAGGGTGTTTTGGTGCTTTGGAGTGCCACACGCAAGGTTGAATCGCTAGATATACTCAAAGGATCGTTTAACCACCTCTCCATTGCCAACCCTAATCTAGCTCCCTATGGCAAAGCTAGCATGGAAGTGTTAGAAAAGCTAGGTTTAGATCAACAGCTTAAAAGTAAAATCGTGCAAGCCAATTCCATCTCTCAGGCTAACCAGTATGCCGCCAGCAAGGGGGCAGATTTGGGCTTTAGCGCACTCTCTTTAATGGATTTGAAAAACACGCAACATTACTTGATTGTCCCCCCCCATCTTTACACGCCCATCAAGCAAGCCATGGTGCTCACCAATCAGGGCGGGCATAACAAGCTAGCCAAAGAGTTTGAAGCTTTTATTTTAGGTCCGGAGGGCAAAAAGATTTTAAAAGCCTATGGGTATTTAACAGAGGGTCTCTAATTGGATCATGCCTTTTTTTCCACACTCTACCTCACGCTATTACTCGCCACCCTCACCACTTTAATTTTATTGCCCATCGGGCTAGCCCTAGGGGCGTATTTGGCGCATAAAGGGGGGTTGTTTAAAACTTTTATAGAAACCTTGACTTGGATGCCCTTAGTCTTGCCCCCCACGGTGCTAGGCTTTTATCTTTTGATCTTATTTGCGCCCACAAGCCCTTTGGGTGCGTGGTTGCAAAAAAACTTGCATTTGAAGTTGGTTTTCACCTTTGAGGGGCTAGTGGTGGCAAGTGTGATCTTTTCCTTGCCTTTTATGGTTAATCCCATCAAGCACGCCCTAGCCAGCCTGCCCCCCTCGCTCAAAGAGGCTAGTTACACCTTAGGCAAGGGGCGGCTTTATACTTTCTTTAGGGTGCTCTTGCCCAATATCAAACCCTCTTTATTGCTCGCCCTCACCACGACCTTTACGCACACTATCGGGGAATTTGGCGTGGTGATGATGATCGGGGGGGATATTGAGGGGCAAACCCGAGTGGCTAGCATCGCTATTTTCATTGAATCAGAGGCTAACAATCAAGAACTTGCCAACCAATACGCCTTGATCCTCAGTGTGCTGAGTTTTACCCTCTTATTCCTCACAATCTTATGGCAGAAAAAGCGTGTCTTTGGCTTGATCTAAAACATGCTAACATGGGGGGATTTTAGTTTTTAGGGGGTTTGATGTTTGCCATGTTCATAGTGGGGGTTTTGGCGGGGGTGTTTTTTGGGGGCATGTTGTTAGCCGAAAAAAATGGATTTTACATGGGCGGAGGGTTTGTCTATTCTCCTTTTGTGCGGCACTATAATTTTAAAATCGGTGGGAAGGAAACGCCGGGTTTTTCCTTCCCAGAAGTCCAAGAACGGCATTCGGGGTCTCTGTTTGGAGGGAGTTTGCAAGTGGGTTACCAGTATTTTTTGAAAAAGCCTAGCATTTTGGGTTTCCGTGGCTATGTGCGTGCCAGCGCACAGGGGGGTAATTACGCCTACTTGACCTATGGGCGCGATGTGGATAATGTAGATAATATTTTAGCCAAACAGAATGCCACCCAGCCAATGGCTAGCTTTTTCTACGGGGCGGGGTTAGATATTTTGATTGATTTTTACCACAAAAATACCCATAGCTTTGGCATATTTGTCGGGGGGTTTGTGGGTGGGAGCACTTGGCTACTGGGCAAATCCTATGCCAGCGACAAAACTTGCCAAACCCAAATCCCTTTCAAACCGCGTGCTTGCGTGAGTGCCAATGAAGTTTGGGAACACATGGCGGGCATTATCAATTCAAGGGGCAATAGCGCGGAGTTTAAGATCACGGGCGTGCAGGCGGGTATCCAAATCGGGCTTAGGGCTAATCTCACCAAGCACCAAAGTTTTGAAATGGGCGGGCGTGTCTTTTTTATCCCTCTGACCTTTTACAAAGAGAACGATCACAATAAGTGGGGCAATTATGACAAGGGTGGGTATGGGGTAATCACTCTGCAACGCACCATGAGCCTCTTTGTCAATTATTTTTATCATTTTTGATCTAAACTAGGAGATGTTGCATGCGTAAGCATGTTGTAGTGCCCTCCTGTGTTGGGCTTGGTATGGGCTTACCCACAATTTGAGCCACACGCACACATAAAAACCCTCTTGTAATCTCTCCTCCTCATCTGCTCCCCACGGGGGCGATCAAATCATCTTCCTAGGCTTGCAACTGGGCTAATTCTACGGGTGTCAATTATCATCTCTTCTTGCAAATAACGCCCATTCTAGCTTGCCCAGGATGGCTTTCAAGGGTTAAACGCGTAGCGTTAATGGAGCGAGGCGTAGCATTGCAAAATGCTTTAGCATTTTAAAAAACATGCTAAAATGCGTGTGCAGTATCGGGCTACCCTTTTGATGTGCTAATTTGGAGTATTGGACTTGAAAAGGTCTTTAAGGATTAGGAGTCATAGTGGGTGGTGCTCCTAGACCTAGAAAGGAGCCCGGTATGAAGATCATCTTCGTGGTGATAGTGGTTTTAGCGGTTCTAGCACAACCGCTATATTAAAACCAACCCTCGCCCTATGGGCGGGGGCGACCACTGATACCATTGTGCCACACATTTACTTAAACTTCCTCTCAAATTGCGATTTTAGCTTAAAGAATGCGCACCCATGAACTTTTAAAACCCATTTGTTCTAAGAGAGTGTAGGTATTTTCAAGGGGCTTAATCTCTTCTTCAAACAAGACAAAATCTTTTAAGTCTAGTGCGCGCACTAACACGATTAATCTTAATTGCAAGCAAGAATGCAGGGCGATTTTAATACGCTCGTTATAGATATTGATCAAAGCCTGCCCAGTTTGGGCTAAATTTTCTTGCCATTGCATTTGGTAGGAATACAAGGGGCTAGCGCGCCCAATAATGAGGCGTGCCATCTCCAGCTTGAAGGGGGTTTAAGGTGTTTAGCTCCCTTTTAGGGCGGGCATCTCTTAATTTAGGCACATTGGGCATTGAGCAAACCAACTAAACGCCTAGCTAGCGCGCTAATTAAGGGGACACACACAGAGTTACCGCACTTTGTTGAGCGAAAGAGAATTTGAGCCCGCACAGATCGCTAGCTGGAAGGTGATTAAACTTAAAGCCCTCAATGCACAAGAGGAAAACTACTCTATCAAAGATTTTAGCTACACACGCCCCCCTAACACGCCGCTTTTTCAAGCCCGCCACAATGCCCAGCAATTAGAGGATATGCGGCTGCAAATGGGCAATGACGAATTTAGTGCGCAATACCAACAAGAGCCTCTAGCTAGCAGTGGCGGTTATTTTGAGCCCGCTTATTTCAAACAGATTTTCAAGCACGAGCTGGGGCAGTTTAACACCTTTATCTTTGTGGATAACGCCTTGAGCCTTAAAGAGAGTGCAGATAACCGCGCCATTGTGGTTGTGGGGGTGGAAAATTACCAAGAAAACGCCCGTTATGTCGTTTTAGATGTCTATTGCGGTGTTTGGAGCGAGGAGCAGACCATTAATTACATTTTGCAGGCTAAACAGAGCTACCCAGAGGCTAAGACCTACATTGAGAGTGAAGGCGGAGGTTTAGTCTTGCACCGGCTTTTATTGGTCGCTCTAGCCCAGCACAACCAAAGAGCCAAAGAGCAATACAAACAGCCCCTAGCCGAGAACATCATTTGCTACACGCCCAGCCGTAAAGTCAGCAAGATTAGCAAAATCAAAGCCATCCGCCCCTTTTATAACACGGGCTTCTTTGCTCTTTTCGCATGCCTGCCAAAACCTCAAACAGCTTAAAAAAGAACTCTTTAGCTTCAATCCCGACAGGCCTTACAAACAAGATGACTGCATCGATGCCCTAGCCTCTTGCATTAACCACCCCGATATTAAACCCCCCTACACAAACCCCCCCCTACAGAGGCACGCCTAAGAGGACATGGAGGATATAAGTTAAATTTAACAACCACCTTAGGAGAACCCCCCAAGGGGG
>NZ_FZLB01000049.1:0-8390 GCF_900196775.1 Helicobacter bizzozeronii | reverse complement strand
CGGTGGTGGCTGATGAGGTGCGTAATTTAGCCAGCAAAACCCAAAAATCATTAGCCGAGATCACAGACATGGTGAATTTTGTTACCCAAAATATTGAAAACATGGGCTCTAAGCTCAAAAATATTGCCCTTGAATCTGAGGACATCTCCAAACAAACCGCCAATCTTATCCACGACATTAAGAGCGTGCAAGAGAGCCTATCTGTCTCTAAGCAAACTTCTATTGAGGCGATCACCAGTAACCAACAAATTTGCAACAAGATCAAGGAGATGGCGTGTGTAACCCAAGAATTGGTGGATATGTTTGCCAAAATGAAACAAGAACGACTCAACTTAGAGCACAATATCAAAGAGATGTTAGACAACAACGCCCACCTCAACCAAGAGTTTTTGAAGTTCAAGGTGTAGCCGTAGTATTTTAGACTTTTTGCTAACCTAGATGTGTTTATAAATTTGCTATGATACCCCCCACCAAATCCTTAAAGGCTAAAAAATGAATGACACCATTACATGCCCTCATTGTGCGCATGCTATCAATATCAAAGAAGTTTTGTCCAAACAGGCGCAACAAGAGTTTTCACAACAGATGGCGCAAGAAAAGCAACGCTTTGAGCAGGAATTAAACCAAAAACGCCAAGAATGGAAAAAGGCTTTTGAGGATCTCAATGCCCAAAAGCACCAGCTAGAAACACAACAAAAGAACATAGAAGCCAAAGAGAAAGCTCTCACCCAACAAATCCAGCAAAGCGTGGAGCAAGCCTTACAGCAAGAACGCACCCAAGCCCAAGCTCAGATCGAACAAGCCCGACAAGAGGAGCGCGAAAAAGCCAGTGCCGAGCTAGAAAAGAAATTAGAGGCGCAATACGAGTTAAAGCTACAACAAAAAGATTTGCAGATAGAGGGCTTGAGAAAAGCCGCTCAAGAGGTGCAAAAAAAGGCTGAGATCACCTCCCAGCAATTACAAGGCGAGGTGCAGGAGTTGGCTATTGAGGCGTATTTGCGTGCCCAATTCCCCCTAGACACCATTAAGGAAGTTAAAAAAGGGCATCGGGGTGGGGATTGTGTGCAAATTGTCAATGACTTTAAATTGCAAGATTGTGGCATCATTTGCTATGAGAGCAAGCGCACAAAGGATTTTAACGAGGCGTGGATTGAGAAATTCAAACAAGATATCCATGAAGTAGGGGCGCATATTGGGATTTTGGTAACAGAGGCGATGCCCAAATCGCCTAAGCCTATGGAGCACGGGGGGCTTTATAAGGGTGTGTATGTCTGCACCTTCCAAGAATTTAAATTGCTGTGTGGGGTTTTACGCCAAGTGATCATCAATCAGGCATGGGCGCAAAAAAGCCAAGAAAACAAAAGCGACAAGGTGGGTGAATTATACGACTACTTGATGAGCCCCCAATTTGCCAAAGAAGTGGAAAATGTGTTGCTCACCTTTGAGGAGATGAAACGGGATTTAGAAAAAGAAAAGCAGGCGATGGAACGCATTTGGGCAAAACGGGCTAAACAAATTGAGCGGATCGCCACCATCACGGCGCGCACACGGGGCTCTATTGAGGGGATCGCTGGGAGTGCAATCGCCCCCATTCCATTTTTAGAGTTAGGCACCAATCAGATTGGCATGGAATAGCGGGCATGGGGGTTGATGGGCACAAATCGAGCCCAAAAAAATGGTTAAAATGGATTTTGGTATTTTTGGTGGTGGTGTGGGGGGTGCTAGAGGCTGTGAGAATTATTGCAAACTTAGCCAATCCGGCAGTGCGCGTAAAAGAAGAAATAAGCCCTTTAATGCAAAGTGGGATAGATAGTGCTAGGGAAAAGCGTTATCAAGAAGCTTTGAACATTTTTAAAGAAGGATATAAAAAAGGAGATAACTTTGGAGCGGCATTGATAGGGTTTATGTATTTTCATGGTCAGGGGGTTAAAAAAAATTTATGTGTTGCAAAACAATATTTCCAGCTGGTGCTCAACAAACAAGGATTGCAAAATCAAGATATAGCCACCATCATGGTCAAAGCATATCTTGCTGGTGCGTATATTGGTGGTCTGTGTGTCAAACAGAGTTATGATAAAGCCGAAAAACTTTTAGCAGATGTGCTCAATGCCAATGGGGCACTGGTTGTTGGGCATGGGAAAAATCTACAGGTCGATCTTGATGGGTTAAGGGCAAAAAATTTTGCGCAATATCCATTAAAAAGATATTGGCTTGGCATGGCTATTGGTGTCATGGGGACATATTTAGAAGTTTATCCCAAGTTCAGCAATCCCAAAAGCACTCTTTTGATGGCGCGGTCTTGTTATCAAAAAGCACTGGAGTTTGGATATTCAAGAGCCAAAGTAGATTTAGAGCGCGTGCAAGAAAAACTGCACTAGCCAAACCCAAAGGGCTTTTCACACCACTCCGCCCATGCTGGTAGCAACGCCCCCTAAAACACCATCCAACCCATCCCAATTTTGTAATACCCCTCCAAACCGCTAGGATCGCAACCTATTTTTTCTAAATGCGCTAGGTGGGCATCTAGCTTGCTTTGGAGCTCCTTAGCTTGTTTGCCCTTGCACTGGGGGATTTGCACTTTTAAAAGCTGAAGCAACATCGCCAACGCCCCATAGTGGCGTTGTTGCTCCCAAAAGGGGGTGAGCAATTCTAGCAACTCTTGAGCCTTGTTAAAATCCTTATCGCCTTGCCTTAAAAACCTTTTGGCTAATGCCACAGCGCACAGAGCCGAGCCCGCCTTTGCGCCCTGCTCTAAACTCTCTTGGCATTTTTGGGCGTAAAACTCTTTGCCATCATCCTCCGGGTTTTCAGGGGCTAGCCCCTCTAAATAATCCTCCTCGCCCCCATAAATCTCGCCATCAAATTCATCATTGCCCACATCTTCGATGACAACGGAGCGCACCATTTGTAAGCTCGCATAAAAGCCCGACCTATCGTGTATGCCCTCAGCCCCCAAGAAATAATACCCATCCACAAACCCCGCTTGTATGGCTTGCTGGATATTTTGATAAGAGCGATTAGCATGGTAACGCAACAGGTTTTTTTGCTCTCTGGCTTTAAGCAGGTGTAAGCCCCAAATACAAGAGTCATAAGCCCCTGCTGCCATGCGCGCAAACCCCTCCCACGCATACATAGACGCATCATCATTGCCCTGAGCGTGTATTGTCTCTAAAAGGTTTGCCAGTTTATCCTGCCCCCACTCTTCATCACAACAACACCACTGCCCCCGCACAAGCCCCTCTCCAAACACCCAAGACCAGCTATATCGGCTCTCATAGTCCTCACCCCTAGCCTCATTAACTGCCATGTAAGAAGCCTTAAACTCTGCAGAGTTGCCTAAAGGGAAAACCTGTTCCAAGCCCTCTTGCACCTCTGCTGGCTTTAGGGGGTGTTGGTAATTAGGGCATTTATCCCCAAAAATTCCAACATCATCCCCATAATACTCACCAAGCTGGCTGGTTAAATACAGACCATAATGCCCTAAAAGCGTGCCCAAATCCCGTGCCTTTAAAAAGCACGCCAGCGCTCCCCCATGAGGATCGGGGGGCACCACCACGCCCTGCAAGCACATCACCCCCAGATACAGCCATGCTAAAGCATCGCCCTTTTCTTTAGCCTCCATGTAGTCCTTAAAGGCTTGCCTGGTGTTTGCGCCATATTCCCATAGGGGTTTGAGCGTGCTAACAGGTTTTTGCTCTTGCTTAACCTCTAGGCTTTCTAAATCTGGGTGTTGCCAAAATGTGGGCGAAAAGTGCGCTTTAACATCTAGCTTGCCCCCAAAGCCCACGCTTTTATCGATGAAGGTAGGCGCAAGGCTAGCCACTTCTTTTGAGTCTCTCTCATACTTAGCTAAGAAGGCGTGCAAGGGGTGATCGGGGGTTTTGGCTAAAAGTTCTTTTTGTCTGCCTAGCGTGTTGGTAAGAGGCACTAAAGCCGTGTTGTAGCCCCGCTCTAATGCTTGTTTAAAACACCCAATCGCCCTATGGTTGGCTTCTAAAAGCGCACTCTGTGCCTTTTTAGGGCTCAAATTAAAGTGTTTGGGTTGTTCTAGCTCAAGCTGGGCTAATTCTAAGGCACAACGCCCACTGCCTAAAGCAATGCCCTCTAAATACGCCTCTTGGGCATTTTCATACGCCTCTTTGTAGTCCTCTTTGGTGGGCTTGCCATAGACCGTTTCAATGGTCTTTAAAATGCTTAAGTGCAAGCGGGCGTTGTAGCCCTGCATGGTGGCACACAAGCCATGGTTAAAGAAATCCTCAAAGAAAGATTCAATGTAGGATTCGCGATAATCAGGGTCGATACCATAATCCTTGTCAATGTGTGCATCTTCGTAGAAATGGTGGTGATAAGCGCACTCCCCTTGCACTTCTTGCAAGGCTAGCCATGCGTCATAATCGGCTCTACTTGGGTCTTTAATGTAGTCATTAAACCCAAACCAATTTTCTGCCTTGCAAGGCTTGAGCGCATTTTTCACAAGCGCATCATTGAGGGTATCCATTTCATGCTCAAACTCTTCAAAGTGCCTTAGCTTTTCTAGCCCCACATACGCTTTAATGTCGCCTAAGATGAGTGCCTTTGAGAGATAATCAAACGCCTCTTTGGCATCTGGCTCACTCACCCCACCAGCCCCCAAGTAGGATAGCCCCAACTCTGCAACAGCACGAATCGAGCCCAACTTAGCCGCCTTTAGCAACAATTCACGCCCATCTACTACAGAGGGCATCACCACCACGCCCTTTAATGTCATTTTACCCAGTTCTAAAAGGGCTTGCGGGTTATCCTTTTGGCTGGATTCCAAATAGTCGCCATAGGCTCTCAAATTATCGCCTTGATAAAACCAAAGGGGTTTAACCAAATCTTTAAAAAAGCCACTGGTTTTAAAACTCTCTAGGGCGGTGTGTAGGTTTGATATTTTAGCCTCTAACTGCCCTAACCCCTCTAACACATTTTGTCTAAACCCCTCTTTGAGGGTTTTTAGAGTGTTCTCTAGGGCTTGGCCTTCTAGATTTGCCTCTTGGTGTTTTTGCTCTTGATAATAGCTCTTCTCTTGGATGCTTAGTTGTGCAGCTAGGGCATCTAGATGGGCACTTAAAGCTGCCAGCTCCTTAGCAGTGGTGGGGTTTAAGAGTTTTAAGAGGTTTTTAAGCTCCTTTTGGGCGTTTTTGTGGGCTTTTTCTACGCTTGCGGTGTCGGGCTCTTCTTCTTGATCCTGGTGGATCGTGGCTTGCAGTGCCTTAACTTCTTGTTGCAAGGTTTTTAAACCCCTCTGCAGGTTTGCCAAATGCACGCATACATCGTTGCGTTCTAATTCTATGGCATGCCTGCTGTCTAAAAATGCGTGGGTTTGTTCTAGGGCTTTTAGGGCATCGCTTTTCTGTGAGGCGCTTAGGTGTTCTAAGCTATCTAATTCCGCCTCTAAAGCACTAAAAATGGCCTCATCTAGGGCAGATTTTTCTCTGCCCGACCACAAATTATAAAAATCACCCCAAACTTTCTTAAGCTGTTGTGTTGTGTTTTTATCCAGGACTTCAAACAAATCACCCACACCTGCCCTCAAAGGTTCCACACAGGAGCGCATGCTCTCTTTAAGCTCAGAGCACAAAGCTTGATCCACCAACCCCTCAGCTTGGAGTTGCTGGTAAGTGGGTTCTAGGTCTAAAAAAGCCTCTGTAATTTCTTGCAAGGCAATTTGCAAAGCAGACTTAAAAGTGTCTAGGGCAACTTGCAAGCTAGGGGTTTCCCCAAAGCTTAAAAAGCACTCCTCTAAGGGCTTTAACACCCCATCCTCTAGGGTTTTTTGAAAAGCCGGGGTGTTGTATTTGTTAGTTTCTCTTGCCTTGATGATGCTTTGCGCTTGGCGCGCTTGTGCCACGCCTAAACTCATATCCACCGCTTGCAACACAGCCTGCGCCTCTAAGATCAAGCCTTTGCAGGCTTCTTCAAAGGGCTTTTTGATCTGCTTTTCTTGCTCCCAAGTGGTGCCTTCTTGGCTTAAAAGGGCGTTGCACTCCTGTAACCTCTCTTGGCATTGGGCGATGCGTTGCTCTAACACCCTTTTAGCTTCTAATACTTTTTCATCGGTGCTTTTAATGCGATTGGCTGCCTCTTGAAACCCTAAGAGTTGTTGTAAACCCTCCCCATCATTGCAAGAAAAGCTCTTGGCATAGGCACCTGTGTATTCACGAACAAGAGAGCGCAACGCCCCCACCCCAGAAACGCATGCTGTGTATAGGAACAATTTTCCTAGGCTAGCATTGAAAGAATACAGGCTTGATTCCAACGCATTCCAAGCCTTTTCAGCCTCCCCATCAATGTTTCTATAGCCAATGCTCTTTTTGCCCTTGGCTTGGCATGCCTCTTTGTAAAGCCGGATAAAAGTGCTGTAAGCCTCTTGGCATGCCAACCTTTTAAGCTCTATAAAATGCCACCACCCCTTAAGCCTCTCTGGCTCTGTAAGTTTTGGAGCCGTGGCGAGCAAATCAGCCACGCCCCTAGAAAAGCCATTGAGCTTGTCTTGAAATCTTTGTTTGTCTTTTTGGTAGGTGTCTAAGTCTGGGGCATGGTATTTTTCAATCCGCCAATCCCAATAACACTTACCTAAAGTTTCTTCAGTGTCCTTATCCTCAATGTTCCATCTGTATAGACTTAAAACCTCTAGGGGTTCATAATCTAAGAGATCATAAAGGACTTGGCGTTTGGCTTTAAAGACTTGCTTTTGCCGTTCTTGTTGGTCCTCAAGGGGTTTATAGCGTGCCCAAAGCCCCTTAAAGGTTTGGAACTGGGCTTTGAGCTCTGCAATGTTTTGGCGTGCTTTGAATGCCTTTAATTCTTGGGTGGATGCCATCGTTGCAGATGGGGAGCTGTTAATATTGCTCGCCTTTAGCATGTTCTCTATGAGGGGTAGGGCTTTTTCTAAATCTGAAACAGAGGGATAATAACCTAAAGCCTCTGCGCCCATTTGGGCGATGTTTTTATCCTCACTGCCTGCTACAAAAGCCTTCAAACTCTTCTTTAAAGGCTCTAAACCCTCATCTAAAGAGTCATAAAGGGTGCGGGTCTCTTTGCTGGTAACAATCCCCTCTTTAACAAGTTCTTGATGGGTCTGCTCGATCTGTGCAAGAGCCACTGGGATTTGGGCGTTATTTTCTTGCAACTCGACTCTAAGCGCATTGAGGGCAGATTGGGGAGCGGGGGCGATCCCTAAGGTTTTAAAATGCTCCTCCAAAGCTTTTAACACTTGCTTTTCTAGGGTTGTTTTAAAGCCCGATTTATCATAACTGCTCATATTGTTTGCCACGCCCCCAATTTGGCGCACCACCCCCACGCCCAAACTTGCATCGCTAGCTTTAAGCAGGGCTTTGGTGTCTGTTTCTAGGGTGCCTATTAATTTTTCAAAGGGTGCTCTAATTTTCTTTTGCTCTTCCCAACCCTTGTCTTTAGCCTGCTCTAAAAGGGCGAGGCATTTGGGCAATTCCTCTTGGCATTGGGCAATTTTTAGCTCCACTGCCTTTTTAGCCTCCAAAACTTTAGCATCTGTGCTCACCACAGCCCCCACAGCCTCTTTAAGTCCTAAAAGCTTTTGTAACCCCTCCTCATCAGTCCAAATCAACACTCTAGGTTCTTCAAACACACTACTACGCCTACAAATCGCCTCCAAAAGATGCACACCCCCTAAGCGATTAGCGCATGCCAAAAGTTGTCTCAAGCCCTTTACTAACAAATGATGAGATTTTTCAAAATCCTCATAAGCCTCCTTAGTTACCTCCTCCATATTCCGGTAAATAAGCTTTTTCACCCCCTTAGCCTTACACTCCTCTTTATAGAGTTTGTAAAACTTCTGCCATGCCTCTAAGCAACACCCCCGCTCCAATTCCACAAAGACAAACCAGCCCTGCAACTTTTCAGCCTGTGAGAGTTGGGGCGTGTCTTTTAAAAAGGGGTCTAAATGCTGGCAAAAGGCACTAAAAGCCGCTTTAAATTTACGCTCTTGCTCTTGGTAGTCCTCTAAAGAAGGGGTCTTGCAACTACCCCCTTCCTTGTTACTATAACTACGCATTTCTTTTTGCACCTCTTGGGCTGTTTGCAAGCCCACATCTTCGGGGGCTAGACGCACACAAAAGGGCAAAATGTCATATTTGCAAGTCTCTAAAAGTTTGTAAAGTGCCTCGTTTTTAGGCTCAAATGCCTTGTTTTGTAAATCCTGCTTGCACTTTAAGGGGGCGTATTGCTCCCAAACCTCTTTTAACGCGCTGTAGTGGGTATTTAAATCTGTGCCCGCCTGTGAGGCACTGCTTGTTTGCAACTGCTTGGCAATTTCTAAAACATCTAACATTCCCCACCCCCCACTAACACACAAGCTTTTAAAGCCACTAAACCAGAGAGAGTTACCC
>NZ_FZLB01000028.1:0-13901 GCF_900196775.1 Helicobacter bizzozeronii | reverse complement strand
ACGAATAACAACGCCAAAAATATCTATGCCAGAGCTTTACCAAAGCGTTTTGCATTTTTTTATGGACCCCACCCACACTTTGATCCAGCATATTGGCTTACAAATACTCCAAGTGCTCAAATTCCAACTTCTAGCAAACGCTTTGGTGGTCTTGGCTATGATGATTTGGGCTTATCAGAGGGTGCAACATGCCGATATGTTCAGGTGGCGCACTCTCTTTAGCCTAGCGAGCTTTGCGGGCTTTTTTGTGCTCTTTAATTATGCCATGCAACACCCCCAAGCCTTTTATGCGTGGCTAAAAACAACTCTCTTTTATGCCTCTGACAGCCTCATGGAATTGGTGCAAGGGAGTTTAAAAGTCTCTAGCCAAGCACTGGGCTTAGATACCCAGCAACTTAGCCTAGAATTTCTTATCAACCAAACTTTCCACACTTTGGTTTGGATTTTATCTGAGATCACCCACCAACAAAGTCATGCCAATCCATCCATGTTTTTAACAGGCGCGCTCATTTTGTCTCAAGGCGTGCTTTTGACCTTGATTTTAGCCCTTGTTTTGATCGTTTCCATTGAGATTTACCTTTGGCTGGCATTTGGGGCGTTAATGTTGCCCCTTGGCTTTTTTGTTGCCACCAGATCGATGCTATGGCTCTACCTTAAAAAATGCACCGCTTTGAGCCTTTACCAACCCATTGTCTTTTTGGTCGCTTTTTATAATACCCATGTGGTGCAAACCCTAATCAGCACCATCCCCATGCATGCAGACAATGCCCATGCCCCCATTGGGTCATCTGTGATCTTGGTGGTGAGCTCGTTATTGGTGTTATTTTTGGTCTGCAGAGTCCCCCATTTTATCCATGCCTTTTTCCGCACACAGGGGGTGTTTAAAGACATCGTTTCTATGGTTGCCTTGAGCAAGGGGGCGCTATTGCAGAGTGTGGAGCGTGCGAGGCATACAAGTTTGGTGGGGTCTAGCAACACAGAAACCCAAGAGAGCCACCATTGGAGTCAAAAACCCTCCTTTAAGATTCAGACTCTATCAGAGCCCAGTATAGACATCAGACAAACACGCTAAGGATGAGTATGCCAATAAAAATAGGATATTGTTTGGGGACTCTGGTGCTGGTTTTTAGCCTAGAGGCTTGCACTGGTAAAATCCATGAAATGCAAAAAAGCCCCTGTGCATGTGGGCAAAACTTGGTTAGTTTAAAAAAATTATAAGAATTTTGTGCTAGAATGAGCCCCTTTAGGTTATTTATAGCTAAATGGGGCTGACTAGGATTTCGACAGAGATTGCATTGCGTGGGTTGCATGCCAAGTGTCTCTTGTTAAACGACACAAACAATAAGCGTAAATAATCCTAATTACGCTCCTAACTACGCTAAAGCAGCGTAAGGAGCTGGAAGCTTGGCAAATCGACTGGTGTTGGCTAGGCATTCCATCATTTTTAGCCAGTTGCCTTTAAAAAGTGCCCGTTTTTAAAGTAAGCTTAGGGCTAGGGTTTTTCTTCAGTTCTTGAGGAGTTGGACTAGAAAAACTAGAAAATCCAAAACTTCTCTAAGCATGTAGATGCCCACGGATGGATGTGGTTTTTGGACTGGGGTTCGATTCCCCACAGCTCCACCATTTTTTACCAACGATCACCATTATAGAAGGACGAGAAGGATAAAAAGCGATGAGACTTCAGTATTGCAAACATCTAGCAGGCTCTGTGTTTTGGATCGTGTTGGTTTTTGGGGCTCTTCTCCCTTTGCGCGCCATTGATATCCAAGCACTTTCCAATGAGCAGGCTAGGAGTGCGGAATTGGCGACAAAATTGGTTGCTGTGAGCCACACAATGCTAGAAAAGGCGATCGATAGGGGGGCGACCTACCCACAAGTTAAGGAACTCAATGGAATCTACCAAGACTTGCAAGCCATCCAAGTGCTTTTGTCTGCCAATAACCCTAACCCAAACAACCCCCCCAGCGGCACTGCCGGTGGCAAGACAGACACTAAGGACAAGATAGAGTCGGTCTTTAAAAAGGCGATCCAAGCCCCCATTGATTTTGATCAAGCCATCCAGCTCACCACCGCCTTGCAAAAACGGATCAAGAACACGCCACAAGGGAGTGTTGATTTTACCCCCATCACGAGCCTTTTAACCCAACTGGAAACCTCATTGCAAACAGCCCTTGATCTCAAATCCCAGTGGTTAAACACCAGAAAAGCTAACTAATCCATCCAATTACGCACATCACCCTTATAACGCACAGGCTCATCCTCCCCCTCGATTTGTTTGGCAATTTCTTGGAACTCTTGGGCTTGGGGACCCTCTTCAGAGTAGCTATAATGCATGTGTGCGCTAATCACCCCCGGAGTGGCTTCAATCTGCCTATTGGCTCTCAATTCCTCCTGCACGCTTTGGGCTTCGATCAAGGCGATCACAATCCCCTTTTTGCGATCAAAAACAGGCACTTCCACATGTGGGATAGCTTTAAGCGCCTCTAAAACGCCCTCAAAGCGGTTCAAATCCACTTTAACAATCACACTAGAAATATTCATCTGGACCTCCATGAAATGGGATGAGTAAAATAGCGTTGCTTGGGCACACGCCCACACACATGCCACAGCCTACACATGACTCTTGGACATGTGGCTCAAACATCCCCCTAAGGTGGATCGCATCTATGGGGCACGCATCTTTACACGCAAAACAGACCACGCGTTGGTAACTCAAACACGCTTGGCGATCCAAATAGGCAAATGCCTCGATCTGATCGCCTTTGGTTCCCTCCAACACGCCCCCACACGGCTGGCATGCTTGTTGGCAAGCCCGGCAAAAGGTGCAACCTCTTTGCTGGGTGTCCAAATAAGGCATGTGTTGCTCAGGCTTGATCACGATTTTTTCCGGACAAGCAGACACACACGCCCCCACACAATCCAAACAAAGGGAAGACTTGGCGCGATCAAAATAGGGCAAGGGGACTGGGGGTATTTTTTGTTTGGAGTTAAAAATCTCTCTAAAGGGTTTTCTTGTTTCCATGCCCGCTCTAAAATATTTCAAGCCCTACTGGACAATGATCGCTCCCCAAGATGTGTGGGTGAATCAAGGCATCTTTGAGCTGTTCTTGGAGTGTGTGGGAAACTAAGAAATAGTCGATACGCCAGCCGATATTCCTAGCCCTAGCCTCATTCATGTAGCTCCACCAAGTGTAAATCCCTTGTTGGTTGGGGTAAAAATGGCGGTAGGTGTCAATCAAGCCCAAGTCTAAAAGTTGGCTGAAAGCATGGCGTTCCTCAGGGCTAAAGCCGGCGTTATGGTGGTTGCTCTCTGGGTTTTTCAAATCAATCTCCTTATGGGCGACATTCAAATCCCCACACACCACTACCGCCTTATGCCCCATCAAATCTGCCAAAAACCGCCTAAAAGCCTCCTCCCATTTTAAGCGGTAATCAAGGCGTAACAAGCCTCTTTGGGAATTAGGCACATAGACATTCACCAAGTAAAAATCCGCATACTCGCAAGTTACCACCCGCCCTTCTAAATCATGTTGGGCAACACCAATCCCATAAGTGGTGTTGATCGGCGCATTCTTGCTCAGGGTCAAAACCCCACTATAGCCCTTTTTCTGTGCGCTATTCCAAAAAGAAGCGTAATCTTGGAAGATAAAATTAGCTTGATTAGGGTGCATCTTGGTTTCTTGCACGCAAAAAATATCCGCCCCGCTCTGTTCCAAAAACTCTTTAAAACCCTTTTGCATGCATGCCCGCAAACCATTGACATTCCAAGAGATTAAATGCACCATCGCCCCTTTGTTTTAAGACATTATATATGATTTTAAGTAAATTTTAGAAACTTTGTAGTATAGTCGGGGCTTATTTTTTCAAAGGCTTGATAGCTCAGTCGGTAGAGCAGAAGACTGAAAATCTTCGTGTCGGTGGTTCGATTCCGCCTCAAGCCACCATCTTTTTTACCAATAATCCCGCATTTCAACCCCCACCAAACCCAGCATAGGCAAAAACTCCAATGGTGTTAAATCTAGACTTTAGGGGAATGATCTTAAGGGGAAGTGGCGGACAGGGAGGGATTCGAACCCTCGGTAACCTTGCGGCTACGCATCCTTAGCAGGGATGTGGTTTCAGCCAACTCACCCACCTGTCCTTTTTGACACACAAAAGGCAATTTTAATCATTTGCCACTAAGAGAAAGCTTAATATGCTAGAATAAACAAAGAATAAATCATCAAGGATAAACATGTTTAAAACAATCGGCGTGATGGGGGCGATGCGCGAGGAGATCGCCCCTTTTTTGGAGATGTTCCCCACCCACACAACAGAACAAGTCGGGGGGAATACTTTTTATACCATCCCCTACCAAAATTCCCAAATTATCTTGGCTTATAGCAAGATTGGCAAGGTGCATGCCAGCTTGACAGCCAGCACGATGATTTTGCGTTATAGCATTGAGGCTCTGATTTTTAGCGGCGTGGCTGGCGGATTAGCCCCGCATTTGAATATTAATGACTTGCTCTTGGCCACGAAACTTTGCCAAGCCGATGTGGATTTGAGCGCATTTGGGCATCCTTTGGGTTTTATCCCCGAGAGTGCGGTATTTATCCCAAGTGATCCCACATTAAATGATTTGGCTAGGCAGACCGCTAAGGATTTGGGTATCCCGCTTCAAGAGGGCGTGATTGCCACTTGCGATCAATTTGTGAGCGATCCGGGGCGCAAACAAGAATGGGCGCAAAACTTTGGCGCGGCGGTGGTGGAAATGGAGGGCGCAGCGGTGGCTTTTGTTTGCCATGCCTTCCATGTCCCCTTTTGTGTTTTAAGGAGTGTGAGCGACAGGGCCAACGGGGAAGCCCCGGGCGATTTTGATCAATTCTTGCACCAAAGCGCACAGACCAGCGCACAATTTGTCTTTAAGATGTTGGGCAGACTTGCCAATTAATGATTTGGCTAGACATCATCGATCCCAAGTATGTTTTATTTTTTAAAGAACTCATCCCCCTTTTGCCCGGTGAAATTTTAATCACCACACGGAGTAGCCCTAATTACCAAGAGACACGCACGCTTTTAGACCTCTATGGCTTGCCCTATGTGTGTTTTGGTGGGCGGGGGGAGAGTTTGGAGGAAAAATACCATGAGCGTTTAAAACGCAGCCAATGGTTTTTAACTCTTTTTAAAGATCAACGCCCCGATCTCTTGGTGGTGGGCGCGAGTGTGGAGGCGGTGCAAAGCGCTTTTGCCTTGCAAATCCCCATCGCTTACTTTTTAGATACGCCCAGCTTGGGGCTGGATCCTAAAGAGCCTAACCTAGCATCACTACAGCCCACCAAATTAGCCAAACTCAGTGCCCCTTTAGCTGATGTGATCTTTGCCCCCTTTGTTGTGCCCAAGAGCGCCTACCAGCAAGCTGGCGCACACAATGTCCTAACTTACCCCTTTATCGATCCCGTGCTTTGGATCAACACAAAAGAATCGCCCCCCGATTTTAGGCAAATTTGCGGGCTGAAAACCACCCGCCCGACTATTTTGGTGCGTGAGGAGGAACAAGCCCATTATGTGCGTGTGCGCTCCAATCTCATCGATGAAAGCGTGCGGGCACTGAGCACCCTAGATGTGAATATTGCCCTGATTACGCGCTACAATCCTGCCCCACTCCAACAAGCCTTTCAAGGCTTAGAAAATGTTTATGTCTTGGAGCAAAAATTCAGCGCACTGAGTTTATATTATTATAGCGATGTGATGGTGGGGGGCGGGGGGACGATGAATTTAGAGAGTTGTTATTTTGGCTTGCCCACCATCTCCACCCGTTCGCTTTGGCTTTATCATGATTGCTATTTGCTCCAACATGGCTTGATGGCGCATGCCAGCACGCCCTTAGAGGTGCTAGATTTTGTGCAAAAAAGCCTAGCTCAAAAGGAGAGTCGTGCACAAAGACACCAAAGAGCCCGCAAATTCTTTATCAAGGGCAAACCCAATTTTGATTTCTTTTTTGGGGCAATGTGGGCGGTGTTGGGGCTGTATTTGGGCGTATCTAGTTGCCATAATTTTTTTTCATTGCCATTTTATTATTTTTAAAAGTGTAATATCTTAGTCAAGGAATGGGAAATCCAGTCCATAAAGGAGTTTTCATGGATTTATTAGTCCAAAATCTTAAACAAGAACAGGTTTTAGCTTTCCAAGAGTTGGCGCATTCCTTAGGCGTGGATGTCGTGGTGCTCCCTCCAAAAAACAAGAGGACGGGCAAGGTTTCTAGTTCTTTGCTCATCGATTCGCTCTCCAAAGAACCCGTTGAGGTCAATATGAGTCGCTCTAAGAGTAGCACGCCCCTTACCCACTTGCACAAAAAAGAGGCGATCAGCTACTACAGGCAGTCCTACTTGTGCAATTCCTACCATAACCCGCTCAACACCCATAAAAAGGACCATTGTGCCCCCATCTCAGATGGGGGGAGTGCGCGCCACCCCCATAAATCTAGGCAACGCCACACTGATGATCCCCATTCGGGCTTTGGGTTTGATATTTAGGGGTTTGGTGTTTTAAGCCAAAGTGCGTTATACTCGCAAGCTTAATCCATTATAAAGGGGTCAAATGGAGTTGCGCTTGGCTAGATCGGATCGCAAGCAGAGCAAGAGCCACACCATCAGCTTAGAGGATTTGCACCAAAAATACCTCAAGCACAAAGAGCATATCTTCTACTTCGCCCCGAGCAACACCCATAAGGACATGTTAGGGGCGGTGGATTTTTTTGCCAAAAAGGGGTGCAAGGCTTATTTGTCTGAGGTGCAAATCAGCACCGATGACAAGGATTTTATCTATCAGCTCCACATTATCTAGAGCGCGCATGCCAGAGGTTGCCACTAAAAAGCTTTACATCGAAACGATGGGTTGTGCGATGAACACGCGCGATAGCGAGCATTTGGCGAGCGAGTTGCACAAGGTGGGCTATGTGGGCGTGGATCAGCCCCAAGAGGCGGATTTAATTTTAATCAACACTTGTAGTGTGCGGGAAAAGCCCGAGCGCAAGTTATTTTCCGAAATCGGGCATTTTGCCAAGATTAAAAAGCCCGGGGCTAAGATTGGCGTGTGTGGGTGCAGTGCGAGCCACATGGGAGCAAGCATTTTAAAAAAAGCCCCGAGCGTGGATTTCGTGCTGGGTGCACGCCAAACCTCTAAGATCACCCAGATCATCCACCAGCCCAAAGCCATCGAAGTGGGCTTGGATCACGATGATAGCACCTATGTTTTTGCCACCCCCCCAAAAAGCCAACTCAAGGCACTCATCAATATCTCTGTGGGCTGTGATAAACATTGCACCTATTGCATTGTGCCCCACACCCGGGGCAAAGAGATTTCAATCCCTATGGATTTGATCCTCAAAGAAGCCAAAAGGCGCGTGCAACTGGGCACCAAAGAGATCATGCTCTTAGGGCAGAATGTGAATAATTATGGCGTGCGTTTTAGCCACGATCACCCCAAGGTCAATTTTAGCCATTTGCTGGATGCTTTGAGCCAAATTGAGGGCTTGGAGCGCATCCGCTTTACTTCCCCACACCCTTTGCACATGGATAATGCCTTTTTGGAATGCTTCGCACGCAACCCCAAAGTGTGTAAGAGTATCCATATCCCTTTGCAAAGTGGCTCCAATGCCATTTTAAAGGCGATGAAAAGAGGTTATAGCCGTGAATGGTATTTGGATCGCATCGCAAGATTGCGGGCTTTAGTCCCTAATGTGGGGATCAGCACGGATATTATCGTGGGCTTCCCCGGGGAGAGCCAAGCTGATTTTGAGGACACGCTGGACATTTTAGAACGGGTGCGCTTTGACACTCTTTATAGTTTTGTCTATTCCCCCCGCCCGCTAACCCCTGCTGGTAGCTGGGAAAACCAAGTCCCCAAAGAGATCGCCCAACGCAATTTAGAAACCCTGCAAGCCAGACACAAGGAGATTTTGGAGCAAAAAGCCACCCAAGAGATGGGTAAAATCCATCAGGTCTTGGTGGAAAATAGCGCTGGGGGCGTGGCTGAGGGGCGTAGCGATAATGGGCGTTTGTTGCGTTTTGAGGCTTTGGGCGTGCAGTTGGGCGATTTGGTTGCTGTCAAGGTGGTCGATCAACACAAAGGGAGCTTGAGAGGGGCTTTGTGTCTAGGGGCTTGAAGGTTTGTTAAAGCGCTTTAGAAGTGGGCTTGTGTTGTGGGCTGTGCCGGTGTTGCTCTATTGGATTTTAAAGCTTTTATTTAAGACTTGCCGTAACCGTTTCCATTTGGCTAGCAGTTTGCAAAATACCTCTTTTATTGCGAGTTTTTGGCATGGCGAGATTGCCATGTTGCCCTTTGCCTACTTGCGTCTTAAAAAAAAGCCTAATTTGTATGTGGTGGCCAGCCAACATTTTGATGGCACGCTGGCGGCTAGGCTGTATGAATGTTTTGGCTTTAATGCGATTCGGGGGTCGAGCAAAAAGGGCGGGGTGCGGGTGCTGATTGAGGGGATTAGGCATCTAAAGGCGGGGGCAGATGTGGGCTTGACTCCTGATGGTCCTAAGGGCCCTTATCATAGTATCGCTGATGGCGTGGTGGCGTTAGCCCAAAAAAGCGGGGTGGGTGTTGTGGTGTGCCGTGTGATCTTCCAAAATGCCTTCACCTTCAAGACTTGGGATCGCTTCCAACTCCCCAAACCCTTTTCACAAGTCAATTATTATATGCTAGAGCCTTTTTTTATCCCCAAAGAGATGGAGTTAAGCGAGGCTAAGGCGTTGATCGCACAACGCATGGAGCTCTCTTAATGGGTTTGTGGAGTTTTTTTAGGGGTATCTTTTATGATAGAATCCGCTTTTTTTTCTTCTCCAATGTGTTTATCTGCCTCAATTTGGATCATGAGACCCTGCAAGTCCATATCGAGCGACTCAAACGCAAGAAAGTTTTAGATGTTACCAATAAGGCTTATCCTATTAAAGATGGCTTGATTCCCATCAAAGTCTTGAAGAATGCCCGCGAATACCTCCAGCTCTATCCCTTTTGTTATCTGTGTGGCATGTCCAAGAGCACCGATCAGGGCATGTGCAAAAAAGAGGAGCTAGAGAAACATTTAGCAGGCGTGCGCAAAAAAGATGTGGTCTTATTAGAGGTGGATCAATATTGTTTTTTCATTTTGAAACACTCACTCAAGCAAGATTTAGATCGTTTTAATAGCGTGATGCCCTACATTGACTACATCTTTTCGCCCTTTTTAATACTCTATGCGTGCATTAAGCCCACTTTAGAGAACAATGTAGCCATTTATGGGCTCTTGGAACACTCTAGGCTTTGTGTGATGGTGAGCAACCACAAGGAGATTTGTTATAGCAAGTGGTATGCCCTAGAGATTATTAAAGAACATTTGGAGGTGCAGGGCAAGGAAAAAGAGGAGGAATATGAAAAAGAAGAGGCGTTGCTCAAGTCTTTTTTGAGTTCCATTGAGGCTAATTTGATGCACATCGACCCTAATTTTCAAGATGACCCCCAAAAGGAGTCCGCAACTCCAGATATGCAAGACCCTAAAAGTTTGGTGGATAGCATGGTGCATGTTGCAGATATTGTCAAATTCTTGCAAGAATCGATGAAAGTCGTCTATGATCACCACTTGGTCAAGGATTTCATTGAAAAGGTTTGGATTCTCAATACCTACCAAATCTCGCCCAAGATGTTGGAAATTCTCCAAGATGAGCTCATGCTAGACATTGTGCAAATGCCCATCTCTCTTGTGGAACAAATGAGTATTCTAGCCAAAAAAGAATATTACCATGAAGTTCAGTTATAGCAAACCCACGCCCAAGCACATGGTGGATTTACTCACCAAAGTGTGGGTTTTTTACATGTGTTTGTCCTTGTGTCTGATTTGGGGACTAGCCTATTTTTTACGCCACTACACCAAAGCCACTAATCGTGCGACCGATGTTTATCAAATCGAGGGCAATATTTACAACCACCGCGATAAACGCCTCAAACAAGAGATTCTACAAGTAGCACAGGCTGTCCAAAGCATCAAGGATAAATCTGCCTACACGACCAACATTAAAGAGTCTGTCAAGGGTATTTTAAGCATTATTCCCGATGTGATCACCATCCAATCCATCACCATTGACTATGCTAGCCTCACCATTAAGGGCATTGTCCCCTCTAAGGACACCTTTAAAGCCACGCTCCAGCAACGCTTAGATGCGATCTTTGAAAATAGCCACACCGAATTTACACCCCTTAAAAATGGCGGGTTGCGCTTTGTTTCGACCAATTCATCTGTGTTGCCCTTTATCGATCAGAAAGGAGATTGATGGATCAAAGCGATAGTCTGGTCTATGAGAGCAAATACCGCAAGGATATTTTATTCCAACGACTCCTCAAAAATTTTATCCTAACCCTAGTCTTCACCTTAGTAGCTCTGATTGCTATCCGCATTTGGCTTTGGCCCAGAATGGAGAATTACCGCACACAACATACCGAGTCCAAGCAAAAGCAGACCATCGCTAATTACAAGCAAAAAAGCTTTCTTAGCACTTTGCAAGCCTACCGCGATCTCAAGCAAAAAAACATCGCTATCTTGCAAGACCCAAGCTACCAAGTGGTATCTAGTGCGCTCAACAAGCTTTTAAACCAGTATTTCAGCCACATCACAATTCAAGAACAAGCCAGAAGAGTGGATCCCATCAAGCATGTCATCTATGATAGTTTGGGCGTGGGCGTGCATGCCCAATCTTTAAAAGATTTTTACGCTTTTTTAGATCATTTGGTTAATCTCAGCTATACCAAGATTGAGCTACCCGTTAGTATTACTAAACAAGGTAGCTATTTTAAAATGGACTTCATGATCCACATTGAATACCAAGTGGATCGTCCTTAAGGCAGAACATGGGGCAAGGATTTAATTTTAGCTTTGATTCTAGAGCATGCGATTCTTGTGGGGCGCGCTGTTGTTTGGGGGCAGAAGGGTATGTTTTTGCCAGCATTGCCGAACTCAAGGCGATTGGCGATTTTTTAAACATGCCCTTTGAAACTTTTACCCTGCGTTATGTGAGACAAGTGGGCAATGCCTATAGCTTATTAGAAAAAAGGGCATTACTCTCCTCTGGGCATGCGTGCGTGTTTTTAGATGAGCCAACCAAGCGTTGCACCATCTACCCCGTGCGCCCCAAGCAGTGCCAAACTTTCCCCTTTTGGGAATGTTTTAAAACTAACCATGAAAAGCTTCTCACCCTGTGCCCGGGCGTGCGCATGGATTAGTCCAAAAAGATGGATTTTATGATATAGTCTAGGGATTTTTAAAAAAAACTAAAGAGGTTGGATGAAACAGCAGAGATTTTATCAAAAATGGCGCTTGGCATTGGGGGCGGTGTTTTGCAGCACGGCTTTAATGGCACAAGGCTTAACAGAGGATCAACAAATCCTCATCACTTCAGATGCCTTCCAACGCGGGGATTTTGCCACAGCCAAAAAGGGGTATTTGCGCCTTTACCATGAAACCAATAACATTATTTACGCCAAAGAGGCGGCCATCTCAGCGGCTAGCTTGGGCGACATCAACACAGCTGTAGAGCTTGCCCTGCTTTACAAAAAGGTTACCAAAAACGACAAGGATATTTATATCAATAAAATCCTAGTGGATGGTTATATCAAAACCGGGCAGATTGACAAAGCCATTAGCTTGCTAGAAAAAATCCGCAAAGAGGATAAATCTTTGATGTTAGATAGTGTCCTAGGCTCGCTTTATTTGGGGCAGAAAAATTACAGCAAAGCTTTTGAGATTTTTGACAAGATTTACAACCAAGCCCATGACGAAGATAGCCTTGAAAAGCTCGTAACAATTTTCTTTGTGCAAAACAGCCAACAAGAGGCGGTCGACTTGCTCGTCTCGCATTTGGAAAAATACGGCTGTTCGCCCGATTTGTGCCAAAGGAGTTTTAATACGCTCATCCAGCTCAACGAATTACAAGTCGCTAAAAGGGTATTTGGCGAACTCTATGAGAAAGAGCCAGTCGTGCGTAACGCCCAGCTCTATATTGGTGTCTTGGTTTTGCTCAAAGAATTTGACAAAGCCCAGCAAATTGCCCAAAGCTACCCCTTTGATCGCCGTTTGCTCCTAGACCTCTACACTGCCCAGAAAAAATTTGCTCTAGCTGCCAAACAGGCGGGTTTGATCTACAATGAGCAAAAAGACCCGAAGTTTTTAGCCCTAGAGGCTATCTACACCTATGAGGATTTGAGTGCCCATAACACCCTGCAAAAATCCGATGTGATCCAAATCGCTAAGAAATTAGAACAAGCCATCATGCAACGCAAGCAAGCCTTGATCAAGAGCAAGGGCGATTTAGATGGGCAAGATGCCTTTTTTTATAACTTTTTGGGCTATTCCCTCATCGAATACGATTTAGACATTAAAAAAGGTATTGATTATGTCAAGGTGGCTTTAAAAATCGAGCCCGATTCAATTTTCTACATCGACTCGCTAGCTTGGGGGTATTACAAGCTAGGCAGTTGCTCTGAAGCCAAGAAACTCTTTTTTAGCATTTCTGAAGAGGAGATCAACTCCCAACCCGAACTCAAAGCCCATTCCAAATCCATTGCTGCGTGCCAATAAAAACCCTCCAAGCCTACCTAGAGCTCAAAAAATCCCTAACCCCCTTTGAACTTTTGGGTAGGAGTCTAGCCTATAACCCCTATGTCCCCAGACTCGCCTTAGAGGATTTAAAACGCCCCCCCTCCCAAGAGATCGCCCACTCCATTTTATATCTTGATGCTGGCTGGGATTTGGAATTTTTATTAGAAAAACTTAGTCAAGCAGACAAGGCGCGTGCCCTTTTGCTGGATTTTACCCCCCTCTACACGCAAGGCATGCCCGCCCTAGAAGCACTGGACTTACTGGGCTATATACGCCGCTTGAGCCCTAAGCCCTTGATTCACAAAGATTATTTTATAGACCCGTATCAAATCTTAGAATCTTTGGTGCATGGGGCTGATGCGCTCTTGCTCAACGCCTCTTTATTGGCAAAAAACCTCAAGGAGATATTAGAGTATAACGTGCGCTTGGGGTTGCTTGGTATTGTGCAAGTGGCCACCCCCAAAGAACTCAAGACAAGCATTCTAGCCAAAGCCCCAGCCCTCTACTTCCCCCAAAATTTTAACACCCTCCTAGAGCTCACCCCCCAAAGACCCCTGATTTTCAAAGACCTAGACGATCTAGTCCCCAATGCCCAAAACTCCTATGGTGCGGACGGACTGGTGATCAAACTTTCAAAATAGGCTTAAAAATAAAAATAACGCAGTGTTATTAAGAGCCCCGAGGGCTATGATCACTGGGTGTTCTCCAAAAGTTTGAGGATGATTTTTTCGTAAGTGAAATTGTGGATGCTTTTGTGGAGCTGTGTCGAGATATGATGGTAGTAAGCGGGATCGCCCAAGATGGCATTGATTTTGGTTGCCATTTGGTCGATGTCTCCCGCCACCAAATCGGCATGGAGCTCTCTAGCATTGCCAACAGGTGTGCAGATAAAGGGCGTGCCATATTGCATGCTCTCTAAAAGCACCATAGGGAAGCATTCATAATCCCCATAGCTACCATGCAAAAATAGCGTAGCGGCTTTGCAAAGCTCTAAGACATCGGTGCGTTCTATATCGTAGAAAAACAGGACTTCTTTAAAACCATATTTAGTATCGAGTTGGTGGCGTTTTAAGGCTTTAAGGCGATCTAGGGTATGCCCACTATTAAGGGATCCTACAAAAACTAAAGGGATGCATGCTTGGCTGGCATAATAAGCTCTAAGCACCATCTCTTGCCCTTTTTCAGGGTAGTAATTGGAGATGTTCAAAATAAAGGGGGTGCTTTTGAGGGTTTCTAGGAGGGTGTGCGGGGCGGTGTGCCATCTATCAAATTTTTTAGCTAGCTG
>NZ_FZLB01000020.1:0-10867 GCF_900196775.1 Helicobacter bizzozeronii | reverse complement strand
AAGAGTCCGTGTTTGCCAATTTGAGCCTATAGGCCATTTTAAGCCCGCAAGAGTTAAAATGACTCTTAGAGGACATTAAAATCCAAGTCACACAGCACTGGCAAGCCCAAGAACATATCTTATTAGCCTCTTTGCAAGCTCAGATGCAAACCCTCTTAGAACAAGAACAAAAGGGCTTAGAACAAACCCGCACACAATTAGAACAAGAGGCTAGAGAGAGGGTGCAACAATCCCTTTTCTCTTTGGTGAAAACCCAAGTGGAAGGGCTGGATTTTAGCTTTTTAAAAGAGCAACATGACATCTTTTACCCCGCCATTGAAAAGCATTTAAAGGCGTTATTTTTCAAGGAATTAGAACAAGACTTTTTAAAACGCTATTGGGAAGAGCATTTGCAAGGCTGGTTAGAGCAACAAGCCCAACTCAAAAGGCTTAAAGAGATCGAATTTGAAGCCCAAGCGCACTTAGAGAGTTTGCTCCTCAGTAATGCGCTTAAGATGTTGCAAGGCTATGAAATGGGCTTAATGGATATGCGCCTCAAAGAATGGCAATTTGCTAATGATATGGCATTAGCCTTGAAACGCCAAGAGCTCATCAAACAAGGCATTTTGCAAGAGGAATGGCTCCACACCAAAGCGTATAAGGTGCATTAATGGGAACACTAGCTGAAATGACACAGAGGGCTAGCCAAGCCCTCAAGCAAAACGCCCAAGAGCTCTTAGAGGGGCTTAATCAAGTCCCTAATGGGAGCAAAACCCTAGTGGCGGCTAAGGCGTTACAAGAGGAATCAGACCCGCAGCAAGAAACAGAGAAACGCGATTTTAGCCCCTTCATCATTGAGGAGAGCCAGGGGGATATGCATATCCCTAGCCCACAGGCAGGCTTACCCCCATCAACGGGCATGTGGGGGTTATTGGGGTTTTTAAGCCAGATGGCCTTATTGCGCGCCCATTGGCCACCCGAAGGGTTTAATGATATAGAGCTTAAAAAGCAAAAGCGTGTTTGTTAGGGTTGTTCTTTTCAAGGCTTAAGCCCTCTTGTTTGGAGTGGATTTTTTTAACTCTGTGCCAGTTGCCAACAATGCCAAACCCCTTAAGCTAGCCACACTTAAACCCCCGTGTGTCAGCCCTCTAACCCACACCAGCACGCCATTAATCCACTTGACACATTAAAAGAATTTTGGCTAAGATTGGATGATAATACACTAGGTGCAAGCCTATGCCCTCTAGAATTTCAATCATCAGTGCGGTCCTGAATGCTAAAGCCACAATCACACATGCCATCCATTCGGCCTTAGAGCAAAGCCTACCCCCGTTTGAACATATTGTAATCGATGGGGGGAGCACAGATGGGAGCTTAGAGACCTTACAAAGTTTCCCACACCTCAAACTTTATAGCGGACCCGATCAAGGACTCTATGATGCCCTCAATAAGGGCATTGCACATGCCAGCGGAGAGATCATTGGCATTTTGCATAGCGATGATGTGTTTGCAAATCCCCAAGTGTTAAGCGTGGTAGCCCAAGCCTTTGAGGCTAATCCGAGCGTGCAAGTGGTCTATGGGGATTTGGTCTATGTTAAAGATTCTAAAATTGTGCGTTATTACAAAAGTGGTCTTTTTGATCCCAAACTCTTTTTTTATGGGCGTGTGCCCGCCCACCCAACTTTATTTGTCAAAAAAGAGATTTACGATCGCTTTGGGGGTTACAAAATTGATTATAAAATTGCCGGGGATTATGAATGGATTTTGCGGGTAATGCTCTTGGGCAAAGTGGAATGGGTCTATTTGCCCCAAGTGTTGGTAAAAATGGGGGTTGGGGGGATTAGCACCAGCGGACTTAAGAGTCTGTGGTTAGCTAATCAAGAAAATTTACGCGCTTGTCAAGAAAATGGGATCAAAATGAATTGGGCACGGCTACTGCTCAGATACCCCTATAAAATTCGGGGATTACTGCAAGCCAAACTGGGGCTAAAGAACACAAGCTAAAACACACATGGTAACTTGTGCTCAAGTGTATGTCAGAAGATGGTAGGGGTTTAGACTAAATTGAGTAACGAGTGGCATAAATGCTCTAGTTTGGCTAGCGTGTCTTGGGGTTGGATATTTAGGCTAATCCGCAACAAGGGCTTTTGGGTGGTGGGGGGGCGGATAGCCGCACATAAAAAACCATGTTCAAGCAATTTAGCCTGTGCTTGGAGGAGTTGGGGGCTACTCTTAAAGGGCAAAGTTAAAATATTACTCGGGGTGGTGCCTAAGAGACGCACACAAGCACGCATTTGGGCTAGGATTTTTAGGTAAGCACTCAAAGAGGCATAGAGGTGTTGGATATTCACCAATGCCAACGCACTATCTAGCAAAGATAAGCTCGTGGTGTAAATAATACTCTTAGCGCGGTTGCATAAAAAATCGATGATTTCCCCACTGCCGGCAATAAAAGCCCCGTAACTCCCATATGCCTTTGAAAAAGTGCCCAGCAAGATCGTTTGGGGGGTGGGCTTGAGCTGGTGATAATCCAAATAGCCTAAGAGGTGATCGCCTATTACGCCTAAGCTGTGGGCTTCATCTAAGATCAAGTAGGCATTATGTTCAGTGGCTAGGGTGTAGATTTCTTTGGGGGCGATTTGCCCATCCATCGAATACACGCCCTCAATGGCGATCAGCACACGCCCTTTAGGGCGGTGGGTTTTTAATTTTTGCTCTAAATCTTGGGGATTATTGTGGGCAAAAAAAAGCGTGTTGGGGAGTTTTTTAGCCACAAATTGCCCGCTGGCATGGTAATTAGCATCCATCAATAACAAATCATTTTTGCGCACCAACGCATCCAAGAGGGCGACATTCCCTAAAAAGCCACTCCCCACGATGACGCAGGCGGGATAATCCAAAAGTTGGCATAGTTCTTGCTCTAGTTGTTGGTGCAAAGGATGGTAACCATTGATGAGCATGGAGGCTTTGGGGGCGTGGCAGGGCTGGTTTTTCACCAGTTCAAAGGCTTGTTCTAAAAGCCCCTTTTGGGTGCCCAGCCCCAAATAATCATTAGAGGCAAAATCGATTAAATTTTTTGGATAAAGGCAACGCTTGCGGTGCAGACAAGCCCGCTCAAGTGCCCTTAACGCATGCAGATAGTCCAAACTTAAGCGGATTTGCTATGATTGTCTAAGATACTCGCTATTTGTTTTTGCAATTCTGTTTGCTTTTCTTGATACATTTTATCGATGGTTTCGCGCACGCCCTTAGAACTTTGTTCGACCAGTTGGACGGATTTTTCAATCGCCTCTGAGGTGATCTTAGAGCGATCTTGTAGCGCATCCACCAGCGCGTTGGCTTCATCGTGTAGGGCATTGTGGTAGGGCTCTAGGGCACGATAACTGGGCACATTGCCAAAGTGCGTCTTCCCATCCCCCTCATAATACCACTTGCCTAAGCGGCAATCACGCCCCTCCACCCGTTTAAAGTTATTGGGGATGTTAAAGACCACGCCATAGAGATTGCCCTTAAACACCACATGGTCGGTCTTAGCCAAACCACAGAACACTAAATTATTGAGGTTGTCAATGGAGAGCTTGGCAGCATTTGCCACATCTAAACTACCCCCTAACTTGAGCTTAATCACATCAATATCGCCCTTGATTTCCTCCACGATTGAATTGGTATCATGGGTATTGTTTTGGATGTCGCTAGCCTCTTGTTGCATAGATTTGACCACCACTGCAATTTCTTTGGTCGCCTTTTGGGTTTTTTCGGCTAACTTTCTGACCTCATCAGCCACCACCGCAAAGCCCCGCCCATGCTCGCCTGCGCGTGCGGCTTCAATGGCGGCATTGAGGGCTAGTAAATTGGTTTGTTCGGCAATGTCATCAATCAAAGAGATCACTTGGGTGATTTCGCTACTGCGTTGATTTAAGGAATCGGCTAGGGTGGTGGCGTTTTGCATTTTGTCATACAAGCTATTAATGCTACTACTGGTGGTCGCAACTTTATCTAGGGCTTCTGAAGAGCTTTGACTCCCGCTAGTGGCCGCATGCAAGAGTTCATCTGTGCCTTTAAAGACATCTTGCATGGTCGCTTGCAACCCCTCTAACCCCTCACGCATGCTGGTGTAATACAGCCTAAAAGTGTGGTTATCCCCACAAGCAGTCATCAGATCCGAGGTTTCCATCACCGAATGGTAAAGCGTGTCATCAATGTGCTGGCTCTTGGTGGTGTAGAGGCGGTTATTGAGGCTAAAATCCACATTGGGGCTACTCAAATCACTGACCTTATCATCAATGCCCTCTAAATTCACCACATCCCCATTTTTAAAAATGATCTTGTGATCCTTGACCCCAATAAAGCCCATATGCCCGCATAAATCCACCAACTGCCTGTAAAAATCAAGCTTTTTTTGGAGGGATTTGATTTCTGCATCTTTTTGATCTAACTGCTTGGAGAGACCCTTGTTAAAAAACATACAAGCCCTTTAAATAAAGTTTTAGCCCCAAATTATACACCATACTAACTTTAATGCTCCCTTGTTAATCGGTCAATAGTTTAAAATAAAATGTTATGATAAAAGTGCTCTTTAGAAATAACACCGGAAGCGGACTTTGGCGCATGATGGTTATTGACAAACAGGAGGTTTTATGCATCGCTTAGAAACTTTGGAGTCTATTTTAGAGCGCCTGAGAGTTTCCATTCGAAAAAATGGTTTGAAGAACTCCAAACAACGCGAGGAAGTGGTGAGCGTGCTTTATAAGAGCGGGACTCACTTAAGCCCAGAGGAGATCACCCAGAGTATCCGTTTGCGCGACAAGAATACCAGCATCTCATCGGTTTATCGCATTCTGAATTTTTTAGAAAAAGAACGCTTTATTTACACCCTAGAAACCAATAAAAACGGGAGGCGCTATGAGATCGCCGCCAAAGAGCACCATGACCACATTATTTGTCTGCATTGTGGGGAGATTATCGAGTTTGTCGATCCCCAAATTGAGGAACGCCAAATCCAAGTGGCTAAGAAGTTTGACGCTAAGTTAGTCAGCCATGACATGCGTTTATTTGTTGTTTGTTCCAAATGCTTGCTCTTAGAAAAGGATTAATCCAACACATCGGTTAAACTTAGAGGGTGTCCGTATTCTAAATCTTTGGAGGCTCTTTTGCCCAGCACAAGGGGTAAATCTTTGGGGGCAAGCCCGGCATTGGGGCGTAGGGCTTGTAGGTGTTGTTTTGTGAGAATTTCTCCTTTTTTAAGGGCTTTGATCACAAAGAGGCTGCGGGCAAATTGCCGCCCCTGTGTGGGGGGTGGGGGGTTGGGTTGCCCTAGGGCACTAGCGGTGTCTTGCACGGCTTGAATCATCTCTTGAAACTCCTTAGAATCCAAACTAAAGGCGCGATCGGGCGTGTCTAGGCTTTTATCTAGGATAAAATGTTTTTCAATCATAGAGGCTTTAAGTGTCGTGGCGATGATCGCGCTTAGATACCCTAAAGTGTGATCGCTCAAGCCATAGGCGGTGTTGTAGGTCTGCCCCAACATGGGCATGGCTAATAAATTTGCCTCTTGCAAGGGGGCGGGGTAGGCACTGGTGCATTTTAAAAGCGTGATTTGGGAGTTGCCTGTCTTGGAGCAAACCTCTAGGGCATCTAAGATTTCGCCATGCGTGGCAATGCCTGTGGAGAGGATGAGGGGTTTTTGGGTGCTAGCCACATGGTGTAATAATTCTAAATGGGTGATCTCAAAGCTGGCGATTTTATACATGGGGCAGCCCAAATTTTCTAAGAGTTCTAAGCCTTTAAGACTAAAAACCGAACTAAATAGGGGCAAATCTAGGCTTTTGGCGAGCTCAAAGAGGGGGGCGTGCCACTCTAAGGGCATGGCGGCTTTTGTGTAGAGATCATAGAGGGTTTGTCGATCCCAAAGCGTGCCTTGGATGATAAAGGGGGGTTTGGGGTAATTTAAGGTCATGCAATCAGGGGTGTAGGTTTGCAACTTAACCGCACCTGCACCTATGCCCTTTAGGGTGATCAAAGATTTTTGGGCGATCTCTAGGGAGTTGGCATGGTTGGCGCTCAGTTCGGCAACAATTAAGGGAATCATCAAGAGCCTTTGTGGGGGGGTGTGAGGGGGGAGAGTTTGCTAAAGAGCCACACATCGTGGTAATTGTCTTGGCGGTAGATAAAATCTCTTAAAAATCCTGCTCTTTGGTAGGCGTGGTTTTGGTAAAAGGCAATGGCGCGGGTGTTGGTGGCGATGACCTCCAAATGCAAGGAATGCAAACCCATTTTGAAAAAGGCGATGAACTCAAGGGCATCTAAAATCCGCCCGCCCACGCGTTCCAAATCGGGGTTTTTATAGATGCCTAAAAAGGCGTGTTGGTGGGTGGGGTGGATGCGTGTGAGCGAACCCACGCCCAAAAGTTTGTCAGCTTGTTTGAAGAGATAGTAAGCACTATTGTGGTTGTGGCGGAGTTGTTCGATGAAATGCAAATGCGACTCCAAGCTGATATATTCGTTATACATCCATGCGGTGGTGGCGGGGTGGTTGCGGAAAGCGAGGATTTGCAATTTTTCCGCATCGCTGGTGTGGATAAAATGGCAGGCATGAATGGGGGTTTGTGCCCCGTGTTTGAAGGTGGTGGGGGGGATTTCAAAGCTTTGCCAAACCAAAGAGGGGCACTCAGATAGAGGCATGGAAAATCTCTTGAAGGGTGTTTAAAAGTTTTGCACCAACTTTAAGCCTCTCTTGGGCATGTTGCATACACATGCGTGCCTCAAGGCTCAAATTTTGCAAATCTGTTAACAAATGATCCCAAGAGCTAGCCACACATGCACCTTGATCGCTCAAAGCGCGCCATTGGGGGAATTGGTTAGAGGCTAGGGGGATGCTTAAAATGGGTGTGCGTGCTAAGATCGCCTCATAGAGCATCCCCCCAGCCCCTAGTAACGCCACATCGCTTTGGTGCATGCAGGTGGCAATTTGCGCAAGGGATAAGCCCACATGGTAGGTGCGTTTGGGATTTGGGGGGTGCTTGGCTTGCAGAATCGGGGCTAAGTTTTGAGGGGCGATCACCTGCACGCTTAGGGGGGTTTGCTCTAGGATTTTTAAGGCTTGTGTGTAAAAGGGCAGGGCGTGTTGGCTACCCCCAAAGGATAAAAACAAGTTGGAGATGGAGGGCTTGAGGGGTTTAGTTGGGGCGTTAAATGCCAAGCTATAGGGCATAAACTCCACACCCAAAAAATGCTTGGGGGTGGGGTTTGTATAGAGGGTGTGGGCTAAAAAAGAAGGGTTGAGCACATAAAAATTGGGGGGGTAGGTGTGGGGTGCATCTTCAATCATTAAAACTTGTGGGGCGTTGAGGTGTTCATAAAAGCTAGGGGGGGCTAGGTAGCTATCAATAATAACACCATCACCCGCCTTAAGCGGGCTGTTCTCTAGCCAATTAAGGGGTTCATCAGCTAAGGGGTGGGGGGCAAAGAGGCGGGTTTTAAAATTTAGGGAGGCTAGCAGGCTTTGGAGTTTTTGGCAACGGCGCAAATGCCCTAGCCCACTTGTTAAAGAGGCATCGCAGAGGATTTTAATCATGGTTTAAAAGCTGGTATTTGAGTTTGGCTAGCTCTAAATCCTCTAGCGTGTCAATATCTTGGGTGTGCAAGGCGGGTAGGATAATGGGTATTGAGTGGGGGGCTAGCAGGGGTTGCTGGTTGGCAAAGTGCCTGGCAAGCCCCAAGTAAAATAACCCAGCATCATGGTAAAGTAGGGGGAGGTCTTGGGAGCGTTTGGGGATATTGTGGGCAAAAAGGGGGGTGGGGGCGTTATGCTCTAAGCTAAAGGCGCGGTAAGGGGAGGCACTATAAGCACTGCAAGCAAAGGCGTATTTTTTGTGGGGGTTTTGTTTGAGGGCTAAAAAAGCGCGCTCAAGGGACTCTTTTTGCAATAACACGCTCGTGCCATAAAGCCCACATACAAGGCTTTCTAGGGGGAGATTGAGGGCTTGGATGGCATGGGCTAGCACCTCGAGGGTGGGCGTGTTGTCATCAGCTAGGTGGGTGGGGCGCAAAAAAGGGGTGAGTGCGCCGTGATCTTGGGCGATCTGGGCGATCTTGGGATCATCGGTGCTCACAATGATTTGATCAAAAAGCCCCAAGTTGGATGCCCGCTCAATCACATGGGCTAATAAGGGCTTGCCTAAAAAGGGGGTGATATTTTTAGAGGGGATGCGTTTGCTCCCCGCACGGGCTAAGATAATGGCCGTGGTATTAATAGGGGAATTGGGATTGGAGCACATCGCTCGCCATTTTCTTTTTGTTGCTCGCGCTCAAAGGTCCGATATTGGTGTAGGCGATCTTGGCATCGGCGATGTATTTGGATTGCACGCTATTATCGCGGTTAATGTCAAAGGGGCGCACCACGCCACTAATTTTAATGACTTGTTTTTCCCCATCCACCAAAATTTCCCGACTCCCGTAGATAAAATAGTTCCCATTTTCTAGCACCTTGACAATCCTAGCGGTGATGGTGAGTTTGAGATTCTCGCTTTTTTTCTGCGCCCCCCCGCCCTTAAAGGTGTTGTTGGTGGCAGGCTGGGTTAGGCTATAATTGTTTCTGTTGTCTAAAAACTGGGCTTGTTCTCTTTTGTTGGGATCGGTGCCATTGTAGGTGAGGCGTGGGGCGTTAGAAGTCCCATTAGAAGTGCTGGTATAATCCTTGGAGGTGCTGTAATTGGCGCTGGCATTTTCAGAGATCACCACGGTGATGAGGTCATTAGGTTTCATTGCCCGTCTGTCAGCAAATAACGGGCGTTCGCCTTGTCCAAATAAACTCCCGGGTTTAGAAATCTCGGGGATAAATTCTTTGGAGGGCATTTGTTCGACATAATCGGGGGGATCAAAATTGATCCCGGGCTCGACACCCAAACAAATAGAACAAAGAGCAACCAACAAAAACGGAACAGATGGACGCACACCAAACATCACAACTCCTTAAAGGTAGCCTACTAGATTCAGTCTGAATTATACTATAATAGGGGTTTTAAGTTCAAGTTTTATAGGAAGTCAAAATGCAACAAAAAAGAGCCCTGATTTGGGCATTGGGGGTTGTTTTGGGTATGGGGGTTTTACAGGCACGCACAAATAACCAGTTTAGAACCCATTCTACTTGGAAAGACGGGTTATTTGTGGGGACAAGTTACCAAACGGGCACCATCACTATTTTGACCAAAAATGCCGGGATTAATAGTAGGTATGCATTCAATCGCCATGATATGAATGTCGGGGCGAATGGTTTGGGCTTTAATGTGGGCTATACGGGCTATTTTAGAAAAGATCAAATGTTTGGGGCGCGCTACTATGCCTTTATTGATTGGCAGGGTTTTGGGGCACGCTATGTGAAAAGCCCCTATGGTGGGGGTCTTTACTATGGGGGCAATAACATGCTCACCTATGGTGCAGCGGCGGACTTTTTTTATAATTTCTTTCAGGGGGCGTTTTACCGCAATGACATTTCCCTAGATTTGGGGGTGTATGTGGGCGTGGCGATTGCGGGCAACTCGTGGTTTTTAGGGGATGCCGGGCAAAGAGCCCTAGGCTTGCCCTCTAATGCCAAGCCCAGCGTGAGCACCTTCCAATTTTTGTTTAATTTTGGTTTGCGGGCGTTGTTTGTGGGCACGCATGGGGTTGATATTGGGTTTAAATTCCCCACCATCAATGACAAGTATTACACCGATAGCTACTTTAGCGCGCAATTTAGGCGCACCTTTGCCTTTTACATCGGCTATAACTACCATTTTCAATAGGGCTTACACGCGCTCCACATTTTTTTGTAGTAGCTTTGGGCTTTTTGGATAATAGAGGGGTCTTCATCTTTAAACAAGAGCTCATAGCTGTTTTCAAAGGCGTTTTTGCTCCAGTTAGCCGAACCCAAGAAAATGGTTTTATTATCAATGATGGCTAGCTTTTGGTGCATAATCCCGTGATAAGAGCCGGCATGCTTGCCATACTTGGGGGCTTCTTTGCCTTGCAACAAACATGTTTTGATCCCGTTATACTTGGATAGATAGCCAATGGTGGAATGTTTCTTCCCACCCGCATTAGAGCCATAATCATAAATGATTTGGATTTTCACCCCCCGACTAGCGGCATCTTTTAGGGCTTTGGCAATGTCCTTGTGGGTAAAGCTGTAAATGGCGATATTGATGTCGCTTTTGGCAGCATTGATGCTTGAGATCAGCGACTTTAGGGCTTCATTTTGCTCATAGGGCAACATATACAGCGTGGATTGGGCGGACAAAAAGCCCAAAGCCCCAGCCAAGAAAAACAAACGCAAACAACCTTTCATGAAAAACTCCTAGAATTTAAGTTAAACCAAAACAAGGCAGATTTATATTATAATCTCAGATTTAGCTAACCTAGCTTAAGGAGAGGCGTTGAGAATCTTGTTGGTTAATCAAAATAAGATGGTGGATAAGCTTTTTGAAAACATCGCTAAAAAGCTTGGTTTGGAGCTGGTTATCCAAGAACATGTCGGTGAAATCTTGCCCAAACTCCAAGAAAATGCGGATTGTTTTTTCTTTGCAGATGACACGGCGGTGGGTCAAGAGGAGTATGAGCAACTCAAGCCCCATTTAGAAGGGCTCAAGCTCAGTGGGTTCTTGCACCGCAAAGATGTCCCCACCTTTGGTGCTTTCACCCATTACATCACCAAGCCCTTTTTACCCACCGATGTGCTACACACCCTAGAGGCAGAACTGGGAACATCCCCTAGCACCCCCCCCACCCAGCAACCCAGCACTGCAGAGGACACAACACCCTTTGACATGGATTTGGCATTCAAGGATATCGATTCGAGTTTAAAGCAACTAGAGGACTTGTTAGACACAGACAAAACCCCAGAAGCCCCCAC
>NZ_FZLB01000038.1:0-41689 GCF_900196775.1 Helicobacter bizzozeronii | reverse complement strand
AAAGCCCAAAAATTGTAAGGATTTTGAGGTGGCTGGGATTGACCCACTAGGGGTGGCCACCCCCAACCAGTGAAGTTATGTGGATCAAACATCCTATTTAAAAAAGCTCAAAGACACCAAAGCTGGGGCGATCTTTATCCGCGCGGAGTTTGCCATCAAAGTGCCCGCAAGAAGCCTAGCTCTTATTAGCCCAAACCCCCATTTAGCCTTTGCGCAGGTTTCAGATGCTTTCAAGCGCGCGATGTTTGCCCGCCCCATTGAGCCCCACCCCCCCAAATTGGCTGAGGGCGTGGTTTTAATGCCCGGGGTGGTGCTAGGCGAAGATGTGGAGATTGGCGAGGGGAGCGTTTTAATGGCTAATGTGGTGGTGGGCGATGGAGTCAAAATTGGCGCGCATTGCAAGATTTACCCCAATGTTACCATTTATCAAAATACCCTCATTGGCGACCATGTTCATATCCATGCTAATAGCGTGATTGGGAGCGATGGTTTTGGCTATGCCCACACAGCAGAGGGCAAGCATGTCAAAATCGAGCACACCGGGATCGTGCGCATCGATGACCATGTCGAAATCGGGGCGAACACCACCATCGATCGCGCCGTCTTTGGGGAAACCCACATTAAAGAGGGAGTCAAAATCGATAATTTGGTTCAAATCGGTCATAATTGCGTGCTAGGCGAGCATTCGATCATCGTTTCTCAGGTGGGGCTTTCAGGTTCGACCACGATGGGGCGCAATGTGGTTTTAGGCGGGCAGGTGGGCACGGGGGGGCATATGCACATTGGGGAATTCACCCAAATTGGGGGCAAGGGAGCCGTGGGCAAGGATTTACCCCCCCACACCAATTATGCCGGGGCGATCCCAGCGATGGAAATCCACGAATGGCACCACTTTTTAGCCACGCTTAGGCGTTTTGCCAAAAAGCAAAAACCTAGCCTGATTGACAAGGCTAAGGGCTTGTGGAAACGCTAATGGCAGAACTCACACGCGCCCAAAAAATCAAGTCCATTTTTGCCGCTAGTAGCGGAAATCTAGTCGAGTGGTTTGACTTTTATATCTATGCCTTCAGTGCGGCTTATTTTGCCCATGCCTTCAGCGAGTCCTCCAACCCCATTATCCAGCAAATCCAAGTTTTTGGGATTTTTGCAGCCGGCTTTTTTGTGCGCCCCTTAGGATCGTGGATTTTTGGCTCTCTAGCTGATAAGATTGGGCGCAAACGCTCGATGGTGCTTTCTGTGATCATGATGGCTTTAGGCTCTTTTATGATTGCCGCCCTGCCCAGTAAAGATGTTGTGGGCGATTGGGCGATTTTATTATTGCTCTTAGCGCGCCTCATCCAAGGCTTGAGCGTGGGCGGAGAATATGGCATTGTGGCGACCTATTTAGCCGAACTAGCCACCCCGGGCAAACGCGGGTTTTACTCCTCTTTCCAGTATGTTACCCTCATTGGGGGGCAATTCTTAGCCGTGGCGAGCATTGCTATTTTGCTCTTGTTTTTCAGCGTTGAGCAAATGAGTGCCTATGCGTGGCGGTTTCTCTTTGTGTTGGGCGGGGTGTTGGCACTAGGCTCGCTCTTTATGCGTAAGGTGATGGATGAGAGTTCTAGCAAACTAGAAGAGCACAGCGATCGGGGCACGATCAAGGCGTTGATCCCCCATTGGCGCGCCTTTATCATTGTGATGGTGATCACGGCTGGGGGCTCGCTAGCCTTTTACACCATCACCACTTATGCTAAAACCTTTGTTGAAAATGCTGGGATGGCTAAGAGTACTGTGAATGATATTTTTTTAATGGCATTGGCGATTTTGATGTTGATTCAGCCCCTTTTTGGCTACATTGGGGATAAAATCGGGCACAAACATGCCGTAACGCTCTTTTCAATTTTAGCCTTTGTGGGGATTTATCCGCTCTTTAATCTGCTAAAACACCATGCCCACCAGCCCGGGGTGATCTTTATGGGCGTGGTGAGTTTGTTTGTGATTTTGAGTTTTTACACCTCTGTGGCGGGCATTTTCAAGGCCAAGCTTTTCCCCGAACATGTGCGCGCACTGGGCACGGGCTTTAGTTTTGCCATTGGGAATGCCATTTTTGGGGGCACAGCCCCCTATGTGGCGTTGAAATTTAAAAACGCCCAAATAGAAAATGGCTTTTTTGTCTATGTGGCTGTGATCATGGCTGCTATGTTTGTGGCTTCTTTATGCTTGCCTAAAAAGACAGATTTGGATTAGCTTGGGGTTTAAACGCGGATGCTGGCGTTTCGCGTTCTTGGGCTTCTTTGTGCCCTATTGTTTTCAGGCTGTCTTTCTACCATTGTCAAAAAAAATAGCACCTACCCCACCTACTCCCTAGAGCTCTACAACCCCCTACAAACCCCCATCGCCCAGCCTTACGCAGCCATCTTGGAGCGCGATCGCTCTAAAAGTTTGGGGTTTTTATTACTGGATGGCAAAAGCGCGCTTTTACAACGCATCGCCCTGATCCGCATGGCAACCCATAATATTGACATCCAAACCTACATCTATAAAAACGACATCTCTTCAAGAGTGATGATGTCTGAGCTTTACAAGGCGGCTAATCGGGGCGTGAAAGTGCGCTTGCTCATTGATGATAACGGGCTAGACTCAGATATGTCTGATATTATCATGCTCAACACCCACCCTAATATTGATGTTAAAATCTTTAACCCTTACCGGGTGCGCCATAGGGGTTTGCGCTATTTGGAGATGATTGTCAGCTACGATCGCATCAAAAAGCGCATGCACAATAAATTATTCATCGTGGATAATGTGGCGTTGGTGATTGGGGGGCGTAATATCGCTGATGTCTATTTTGACAATGATTTAGAAGAGAATTTTTTAGACATCGATGCGCTATTCTTGGGCGAAGTGGGTTTAGAGGCTAAAAAGAGTTTTTTAGAGTATTGGAACTACAAAAGCGCGATCCCGGCTAATTTATTACCTAGCCACCACAAACTCAAAAAATACGCCAAAACTTATGCGCGCACCCTCTCTAAAATCCTGCACCCCCCCGATCAACAAAATTACAACCAAGAGGTGCAAGATTTTATCCAAGATTTTATCCACCAAAAAAACACCGCCTACTATGGCACCGCCTCTTTTATTGCCGATAACCCCTCTAAGATCAACGCTCCAGCCCCCTATTCCCCTATCAAGCAAGCCCTTGGCCATATTTTAGCCCACACGACCAACTCCCTTTATATCGCCTCCTCCTATCTCATCCCCGGGCATGCCCTGCTCAAAACCTTTAAAAAAAAACTCCAAGAGGGCTTAGAGCTCAACATTTTAACCAACTCACTATCCTCCACCGATGCGATTGTGGTTTATGGCGCATGGGAGCGTTATGCCAAAAAATTGGTCAAGGCGGGGGCGAATGTCTATGAAACCAAGAACGACTTTTTTAAATATGTCAAATACACCTCTAAGGGCATTAAATACAAAATTAAAGGGCGTTTGAAAAACTCTTTGCACAGCAAGATTCTCATTTTTGATGGGCGTAAAACTTGGATTGGCAGTTTCAACCTAGATGCGCGATCAGCCCAAATCAATACCGAATCGGTGGTGATCTTTGATAATAGCACCTTTGCTACGCACCTACAAAGCTTGATGCAAGAACAAATGCAAGAAAGCTGGCATCTAGTGCTAGAAAAGCGCAAATTACGCCAGCATTTGGTGTGGGAGGGCGTGGAGGGCGGGCAGGTGATCCGCCACACCAAACCCCCCAACACCTCCCCCTTTTTACGCTTCATCAAAAACTGGTCTAAGATTTTGCCCGAAGACGAGTTGTAACCCCAAGCCCAGCTACGCTATAATACCCCTTTTTACAAGGAGTCCCCATGCCCCACGAATACAAAGAAAGAGTGAAAAACCTCATTGCCACATTAGAACAAGATTTATATGAGCGCGAGGAATGCGTGCGTTTGGTATTGCTTGCCATGTTTGCAGGCAAAGCGATCTTTTTATACGGACCGCCCGGCACGGCAAAATCCATGATTGCTAGAAAAGTCAGCCTTGCATTTTAAGATTTGGATTATGCCTGCGCAATGAGCTATTTTAAGCGGTCTAACTCCACACCCATACAATTCTGAATAAAATTCTCATAACTGCCCAGTGGTCTAATATCAATAGAATAAACTCCCTCTTGGATTTTTTCTACCACAACACGATCAAAACCCAAAACTTCCATTCTTTCATAAGTGGCAAGATCCCCTTCTTGCAAGCGTATTTTTCAAATCAAGGCTCAATCCCTATCAAGATCAAGGGCATGGCTGGAGTGTTGCGCCCTTGAGAGATTATAGACTTTGCTTTATAAACGCCATAACTTGGCACTCCCAACCTCTAAGCACAATCTCCCACACATCGGCTGGGTTTTTGACAAGTGCACCTCTCTGGGTTTGATTAATCGCTAGTTAGGCTTTTAACCCAAAGACTTTTTCATGTCAATGACATACCTAAAGCGCGCGTGGGAGTGTGTGAGGTTGTAATAGACCTGATCGATGTCTTTGCCCTCGACTAATTCAATCTCCGGATAAATGCCATGCAGAATGGAAAAATCCATCATCTCTTGGGTTTCTTTGATTCCACCAATCAAAGAGCCATAAACCTTTTTATTGGGCTGTTTGACGACTAAATCGCTGGCGTTGATACTGGGTATTTGGTCATGGGGAGGCAAGCCCACAATGGCTAACTCCCCATTGTAAGCCAAGCAACGCACATAATCCACGAGATTATAGGGGGTGGGGATGGTGGAGATGATGAGATCCAAGTTAGCGCCCTTAGCGTCTTTAACCGCACTATAGTAATGTTTAGCCCCCAAGCTCAAAGCTAACTCTTTTTTGCTCTCATTGCGACCAAAAACGCTCACCTCTGCTCCCATAGCCAATGCGTATTTGAGTGCCATGTGCCCTAGCCCCCCAAAGCCAGCCACGCCCACCTTAGAACCCTCTTTAATCTTAGAAAACTTCAGGGGCGAATAAGTCGTGATGCCCGCACAAAGCAAGGGGGCGATCTTTTCTAAGGGCGCATCGCCAGAGACTCTAATAACATAGTCTTCATCCACCACGATGCAATCAGAATACCCGCCCATGTGGGGCTCATTCTCATGGAAGTAGTCCAAACAATTATAGGTAAAAACCACCTTGCCATTCTCGCAAACCTGTTCTTGGTGTGTTGTGCATGCAACGCACTCCCTACAAGAATTGACAAAACAGCCCACACCCACTTTATCCCCCACTTTAAATTTATGGACCTGAGAGCCCACTTCTTTAACCACGCCGGCAATTTCATGCCCGGGGATCATCGGGTAGATGGATTCCCCCCATTCGCTATAGGCTGCGTGGATGTCGCTATGGCAAATCCCGCAATAATGGATGTCGATCAAGACATCTTTTTCACCCAAAGCATGGCGCGTAAAAGCATGCTCTTGAAATTTTCCATCTTTAGCAAAAATCGCAAAACCCTTTGCTTCAATGCGTTTCATCGCTACTCCTTGTGTTCAAATGAAGGCACCATTCTAGCACCAAAAGATTAAGCGTTAGTATTTTCTCTCACTTTTATAATAATTTTGCTAGAGTGATTGGCTGGACAAGTTCAGCATGGCAAAAATAAATTTACAAAAGGCATGTTAAAATACCCACATGAATGTCTATGTGCGTGAAGTGGATCAAAAATTACTCGAACATTTGCAGAGGGTTTCGCTTTCGATGTTCCGTAAGGGCTTTTTTAGCATTTTTAGGGGCTCTATTTCAGCCCGTCTGAGCCCGACGCGTTTTATCATCAACAAACAAAATGCCGTCTTTGATAGTTTGGACGAAGAATCTTTTATTGTTCTACAAGATAAGCTTGATTACCGCTGGCAAGAATCCAGCATGGACACTCCCATACACGCCAACCTTTACAAATATTTTACAGAAGCACGCTTTATTGCTTATGCCCGCCCCCCCCATGCCATTGCCTATTCGCTCAACCATGAAGACTTAAAGCCTAAGGACTATTTGGGTTACTCCATGCTGGGGAATAAAATTGAGATTTACGATCCCAAAAATTATAAGGATTGGCAAGATCGCGCCCCGGTGGATATTTTGCATTACTTGCAAGAGAGCAAGCGGCGTTTTATTTTCATTAAGGGCTGTGGGATTGTGGTCTATCACCGCGAATTACAAAGTTTGCTCAAAGTCCTCGATCTCATCGAGGGGAGTTGCCAAGTCTTGCAACTTGCCAACATGACAGATTATGAAGCCGATGAGAGGTTTAATGTCTAAAGCGTAGCTTTAGATGAGGGGGGGCGCAAAGCCCACCCAAAAGCGTAGCTTTAGATGAGGGGGGGCGCAAAGCCCACCCAAAAGGTTATGAGGGCAAAGCCCTAGGAAGGGCATAAGCCCCAAAGTGTAAAAAGCACAGATGAGAGGATCACCCCAGCACTTGGCTAGGGCTATTGGCTTAGAGTTGTTTGGCGTGTTCTTTGAGGTATTCAGCCACGCCTTCGTGATTGGCTTTCATGCCTTTATCGCCTTTTTGCCAACCTGCAGGGCAGACTTCGCCATGTTCTTCAAAGAAGATCAAAGCATCAGCCATGCGCAACATTTCATCTACATTGCGCCCTAGGGGGAAGTCGTTGATCACGGCGTGGCGCACTTTTTGGTGTTTGTCAATCAAAAAAGAACCCCTAAGAGCCACGGCATTGTCAAACAGAACATCATAGCTCCTAGAAATGTCTTTTGTAACATCAGCCACCATAGGGAAGCTAACTTGACCAATCCCGCCTTTTTCTACAGGGGTATTTTTCCAAGCAAAATGCACTACCTCTGTATCAGTGGAAACACCAATGACATTGAAGCCCTTTTCGTTGAACTTTTTCACGCGGTGATCAAAGGCGATGATCTCAGAGGGGCACACAAAAGTAAAATCTTTGGGCCAAAAAAACAGCACCGCACCATTGCGCCCCAAGTTTTTGGACAGCTCAAAGTGTTCATCTACTTGGTTGTTGGGCAAAATCGCAGTCGCCTTAAAATCAGGGGCTAACTTCGTAACTAACATAAAAAACTCCTTGTATATACTTTTTGTGGATAGGCATTATAGTCTAACTGGGCTTAAATAACCATCAAGTGCTTTAACATCGGCATTTGGTGTTATAATAGTGCAATCCACGCTCTAAAGGTTGAATTTTGTGCGCCTCTAAAAAGAAACGCCCCACCCCACTCAAGATTTTTTCACGCTCTTTGGTGCAACTATTTGCCCTCATCAATAGACGGGATAAGAAAATTTTGGTGTGGCTAACCTTGATGTCCATTTTCATGTCTGTGATTGAGGTTTTTTCTATCAGTCTCATCATGCCCTTTATCACTCTGGCTAGCGCGCCCAATGTGGTGCTCTCCCACCCCATAGCCCACCAAATCTATGAGACTCTGCACTTTTCTAGCCCACTGCACTTTGCCTTTTTCTTTAGTTTTGCCCTAGTGGGACTTTATCTCTTTAGGTTGGTCTATAGCGTGTTTTTTACCTATATGATCAGCCGTTTTGCCTGCAAGAAAGCCCATATTTTGGCCCAAAGACTCTTCATGCGCCATTTGAAACTCTCTTATTTGGAGCACACGCATGTCCATCTCGATCACATCAAAGACACGATTGGGAACAAAAGTGCGCGTGTGATGGGGAGTTTTAATGCGTTGTTGGGGATTTTGGCAGAACTGAGTATCATGCTCTTTTTATACACGCTTTTACTCATCACCAACTGGAAGATGACTTTGGCATTGAGCTTTATTTTGGCTTTGCAGGTGTTTTTGATCACCCGCTATATGTCTGTTTTTATCCAAAAAAAGGGGCGAGTCTCCACGACCTCAACGGTGCGATCTAATAAAGTGCTCACTAAATTTTTTGGCAATTTCAAAATCACCAAACTTAAAGACAATTACAACGAGGCATATAGTCTTTTTACCGAAAATAGCCTCAAAACTGCACACGCCAATATCACCTACCAAACCTTGCAAATCGTGCCCAATCGGCTCTTGGAAACCATCGGGTTTAGTTTGCTCATCTTGGCTGTGGCGTATGTCCTCTACAAATATGGCGAAGCCCAAATGGTCTTGCCCATCATTTCGATGTATGCGCTGGCTTTGTATCGCATGCTGCCCTCCATTAATAAACTCCTCAACCAATACCACACGATTTTTTACAACCAGCATGCCATTAACAGCGTGTATAAAGACCTGAACAAGCCCATCTTAGAAGAGGGCGATTTACCCTTAGAATTTAACCACGCCATCACGCTTAAAAATATCAGTTTTGGCTACAAGACCAGCCACCCCATTTTACAAAATGTCAATCTCGCCATCTACAAAGGGCAAAAAGTCGCCTTCATTGGTCCTAGTGGGTGTGGTAAATCCACCCTCATAGACATCATCATGGGCATCATCTACCCCAATCAAGGGGAGATTTTGATCGATCAAGAACGCTTAAATGCGGAAAATATCCGCTCTTGGCGGCAAAAAATCGGCTATATCCCCCAAAGCATTTATTTGTTTGATGGGAGCATTGCCGATAATATCGCCTTTGGTTCGCCCTTAGATGAAGAACGGGTAATAGAGGTGTGCAAAATGGCGCATATCTATGATTTTCTATGCCAACACCAAGGCATTGATACCCCAGTGGGCGAGGGGGGGATTAATTTAAGCGGGGGGCAAAAACAACGCATCGGCATTGCGCGCGCGCTCTATGATGACCCGCAAATTTTGGTGCTTGATGAAGCCACCTCTGCTCTAGACACCTCTACAGAAACTAAAATCATGGATGAGATTTACAACATCGCCCATGGTAAAACCCTCTTGGTGATCGCGCACCGCTTAAGCACCATTGAGAGATGCGAGCTTAAAATTGATCTAAGTAAGCCTGCTGGGTGAGGGTGTTTAAGTCCAGCCCTTTAAAAGTTTGGATATAGGCATTAGGCAACAACTCTTTTAGGACTGGATTGTTATAGCCTAAAAAGGGGATTTGATTAGCCCGCGCGCTCTCATAATCACTGGGGCTATCCCCAATTAAAAGCATTTCATAGGGCTTGTAATGGTGGGTTGCGATCAAATTAGCTAAGATTTTCGCCTTTTGGGGCGGACTCCCCTCAATGCTCTTAAAATAGGGTTTTAAACCCAAAAATTCGCATAAAATCTGCAACTCGCTATGCAGGGCTGCTGAAGCGATGTGGAAAGTGTATTTTGAGTCGTTTGTCTTGATAAAATCCAAGACTTCTAAATTTAAATGCTCCCTAGAAAATAAATCTTTAGCGATGATCTGCCCAAATTCCTCCACTAGGGCGTTGATTTGCTCGGGCTTGATGTCTTGCTTTAAAACCTGCTGGTAAAAATAGGCGATTTTATCAAAACGACTCACCCCGCCATTGGCATAATGGTAAGCCTCAAAGGCTTTGAGTGCCTCTGTGTCTGCTTTGGTGTGGCGTTTAAACAATGTCTTAAACCCCTCATATTTTAAATGCATGCTATCAAAGATCACCCCATCAAAATCCCACACCACGACTTTTAACATGCGCTCTCCTTAAATTTTCCCAAATTTGCGTTGTCTTTGCTTGAAAATTTTAATGATCTCTTGTAGGTGTGTGGGCGTAAAATCGGGCCACAGCACGGGGCTAAAAAACAGCTCCGCATAGGAACACTGCCACAGCAAGAAGTTAGACAGACGCATCTCCCCCCCCGTGCGCACCAACAAATCCACATCAGGCATGCCCGCTGTGTCCAAATGCGCGCTAATGAGCTCTTGCATGTTCCCCTCCAATTTTTGGCACACAATCTTAGAACAAGCCCTAGCGATCTCATCTCTAGCCCCGTAATTGAGGGCTAAAACTTGGGTGAGCGCGCTATTTGTGGCGGTGTCTTGCTCGAGGGCTAAAATGGTTTGGCGTAAAGTGGGCGTGAATTTTTGCAAATCCCCAATGGCTTTGAAGCGGATATTATTCTCTAAATATGTGGGGCGTTCCTTGTCTAAATATTCTTGCAACATCTGCATTAAAAAACTCACCTCGCTTTTAGGGCGACTCCAATTTTCGGTCGAAAAGGCGTATAAACTCAAGTAGGCGATGTTATTTTTGGCACACCAAGTCGTGATTTGGCGCAAGGTTGTAATGCCCTGCCTATGCCCTTGTGTGCGTGCTTTGCTCTGTTGTTTAGCCCACCGACCATTGCCATCCATAATGATTGCTAGATGTTTGAGGACATTCATTTAGAACAAGCATCCACCAAATAAGCGATGTGTTGCCAACTCATACCAGTCGATTCGCTCAAGCCAATTTCACAAGTGCTCGAAGAGCAAAACCCCTTTTTTAAGCCCTTTTGGGCATAGAACTTGGCAAAGTCAATGAGGGCATGTTGGTTGAGCTCAGGGCTAATAAACCCCTTGTCCCCCGCAAAGCCACAACAACCCGTTTGGGCATGCACCACCACCTCCCCACCCACACAAGCATGCGCCAAGTTTAACATCTCTTTTTCATAGCCCGCCCTCTTAGCCGCGCACATGGTATAAAGCCCCACGCTCTCAGGGCTGGGTTTGAGTTGCAAGTGGGGCAAGATTTCTTGGGCAATGAAAATCGCCAGATCGTAGATTTTTAAACCCTGATCGCCCAATTCTGCGATTAAATGCGTGCTGCATGCGCTGTGATCTAAGACAATGGGGATTTTACCATTCTGCGAAAGCTCTTTTAACAACTGAGCGTTTTTTTGCGTGTTCTGTGCGCTCAAGTCTGTATAATTGATAAACGCCTTGCCACAGCACAATTTGGCTAGATTTTTAGGGTAGATCACGCTAAATTGCGCCTTAGCACACAAAGACTCAAAGACCTCTTGAATGGAGCGTCTATCTGCCATCATCTTAGAGGGCGCAAAGGCGCGGTTCATGCAGGTCGAAAAATAGATAACGCTTTTTTCCCCATTTTGTCTGTCTTGGAGTTTATAGCGATTTTTGAGCGGTAAATGGGTGGGCACAAGGGGGGTGCCACATTTGGCATGCATGTTCAAGCTCCAATCACGCACCTTTTTAGCCCCTAAGATCACTTGTGCGTTGCGGGCTAGACCTAGACCCCATTTTACCATGCCAATGCTCTTATCCATGTGGGCTAAAATCTGCTTGGCAACACCTTTGCCCTTAGCGTGTTTTTGGCGGCTCTTAAGGGCGATGGTGGCGCTATCAATTTGCACGGGGCACAGAGTCGCACACATATGGCATGCCGCACAAGTTTCATCGCTCAAATAAGCATACCCTTCTAAAAGCTCCTCTAAGAGGGCTTGATCCTCTGTGTGCCCTTGTTTGACACGCTCTTCTAGACGGGTGATCTCGCGGTGCAACACGATTCTTTGGCGGGGGGTCAAGGAAAGATAACGACTAGGACAGATGCGCTCACAGATTCCGCATTCAATACATGATTCAAGCTCGGGTTCTATGGGTGTGTTGGTTTTTAAATTCTTGGTGTGGATGTGGGGGTCTTTGGATAAGATCACATCTGGGTTTAAAATCCCCAATGGATCAAAAAGAGCCTTGATTTTCTCACACAAGGCATAGGCTTTATCCCCCCATTCTAATTTCACAAAGGGGGCGACCATGCGCCCTGTGCCATGTTCGGCTTTGATCGAGCCTTGCAAGGACACCACCATACTGGCTAAATCCTCCATCAATGCGCTAAATTGTGAGCGTTCTGTGGGGTTTTCTAATAGGGGTGTGATTAAAAAATGCAGATTCCCACTGAGCGCATGCCCAAAAATCACGCCATTGTCCTTAAAGCCATGTTGATCTAACAAGCCTTGTAGCTGGATCAAGCCCTCTTGGATGTGATCCATATCAAAGCATAAATCCTCCGTGATCACGCTTGCCCCCGCGCGCCTCCTTTTGGTGATGATGGGGAAAATGCCCTTGCGGATATTCCACCAGCTATTATAAATACTGGGCTGGTCGCTCTGCTGGGTGGGTAAAATCGTGGGGATGTGGGCGATCGCATCTAATACAAAGGCGGTATTCTCCCTTAAAATACCGGCATCTTGATGCTCTAGCTGGACCAAAATACAAGTGGTGTTCTTTTGGACCTGCTCCAAAATCGCTGGCATGCCCTCTAAACCCCGAACACTCACCAAGCACGCATGATCCATCAATTCAGCCGCACTGATCTTGTCGTCATTTTGGGCTAGAATGCGGATGGTCTCAATGGCTCTTGGCAAATCCTCATAGAATAATAGCAAGCACTCTTTAAAGGGCGCATCATCTACGCATTCTAATTCACAAGAGGCGATAAAACCTAGCGTCCCCTCTGAGCCGATGAAAAGATGGCTTAAAATATCAATGGGGTCTTCAAAATCGATCAAGGCATTTAAGCTATAGCCTGTGGTGTTTTTGATTTGGTATTTCTTTTTGATGAGGGCGTGTAAATCGGAGTCTTTGAGCACTTGGGCGCGTAAATCCAGCAGGCTCTGTAATAAATTAGCATGGCTTTGTCTGAATGCCTGCACGCTTGAGGGGCTGGAAGTGTCTAAAAGTGTCCCATCAGCTAGGATCACGCGTAAAGACTTGAGGGTGTTGTAGCTATTATTTTTCACCCCACAGCACATGCCACTAGAATTATTAGCCAAAATCCCCCCCAACATGGCAACATTAATGCTGGCTGGATCAGGACCGATCTTTTTATGCAAGCCCTTTAAGGCTTCATTAGCATACCCCCCAATCACCCCACAAGAAAGGCGGATACTAGAGCTATCGGGTGCAATCTGCATATCCTGCCAACCCAAATGAGTCATCACCAAGACCCCCTCAGAGCACGCCTGCCCGGATAAAGAGCTCCCTGCTGCCCTAAAGGTCAAGGGGATTTGGTAATACCTAGCCAAGCTTAGAATGCGGATGATCTCTATTTCATCTAAGGCTTTGATCACTAATTGGGGGACATAGCGGTAACACGAGGCATCTGTGCCATAGACCAAACGGCGTAAATAATCTGCATAAATGCGATCTTTTAAAAATACCTGCGCATCGCTGTAAAATGCCTCATAAGAACTAGAAAGTGTCAATTTGGATTCCTTTTTAGCCCATTATAGTCTTTTTTGCTCTATTTAAAGAAGTTTAGCTAAAATTCCACAGAAATTGAGGATTTTTCATGACCGATCATTCCCTTGACCATGCCATCACTCTAGACTCCTTTAATCCTAGCGATTATTGCATCATTGACATTCGCGATCACCACTCTTACCAAGAGGGGCATTTAAAGGGCGCGATTCATCTAGACGATCTGCAAGCCATTAAAGATTTTGCCCTGCAACGCCCCGATCAAAAGGTCTTGTTGCAGTGCTGGCATGGGAACACCGCTAGACGCTATGCCGATCTCTTGCATGGAATGGGGCTAGAAAATATTTATTTTCTCAAGGCAAATATCGAGGATTTTAAAGCCCACGGATTAGAGATGCTGGGTGGATGATCGCCCCATCGTGCTGGTGGGCTCTAAACTCCATGCGAGTTTGGGGTTTGAACAACTGGTTGTGAGTGCCATCGAGTATTTGCCCCTAAAGCTTGATCTAGCCCCCATCAAAGCCCTAATTTTCACCTCCAAGCACGCCCCCCTAGCCCTAGAACACCAGTTTAAAAACACCCCCACAGAGTCCACCTTAAAGAGTCTCCCTATCTTTGCCCTAGCCTCTAAGAGTGCACAAGTGGCGCGCGATTTGGGCTTTAATGTGTATTTTGTCGGGCAAAAGGGGGAAGGTTTGGGCTTTGCAACTGAGATCATCCCTCTTTTGCGTGCTTTGTTGCCCCCAAAGAGTTATGCCCTCTATGTGCGCGCACAAACCATTGTTTCTAATTTGGATCAAGCCCTCATCCAAGCACAAATCCCCCTCAAACAATGCACCGCCTACCAAGTAAAACCCCTCAAACTCCCCCCCGAACGCAAGCCCAAGCCCCGCTCCATTTTGATCTTTGGCGCACCCAGCGCCTACAACGCCTTTAGGGCTAATTTTGATTGGGATCGGAGTTACACAGCCATCGCCCTAGGGGAGAGCACCTTAAAAAGCTTTGATCCCCAAATTAATGCCTTTAAAAGCCCCAAACCCACTTTAGAATCCAGCATCGCCTTAGCAAAAACACTTTGAGCTTATGCTAGAATGTAGGCTTTTAAGAAAATGAAAGGTTAATATGAGCTTAGTATTTCTTTGGGCGGCTTTGGGTGGGGCGATTGGGAGCAGTTTGCGTTATCTCGTGGGTAAAATCACACCTTCTAAGTTTTTGATGTGGAATTATTTTCCACTAGGCACTTTTAGTGTGAATTTGATTGGGTGCTTTGTTATTGGTTTTGCCGGGCATTTGGCTGTCAAATCGATCTTGGGGGATAAAATGAGCGTGTTTTTCATTACCGGAGTGTTAGGGGGTTTCACCACCTTTTCTTCCTTTGGGCTAGACACCATTAAATTGCTCCAAAGCCAAGCGGTGATCGAAGCCTTGTTTTATGTTTTTGGGACGAATATTTTGGGCTTTGTTTGCGTGGCTTTGGGCTGGTGGTTGGCTAAGATTTTTGCTTGATCTCTAGGAAGTGGTGGCTAAAGATAATGGTTTGGAGCAAGGTGGCAAAGAAATTAAAAACGGGGATGAGCGAGAACAAATAAGCCACAATCGCAATCTTGTGGTTAGCGATCTTGTAGTCTTTTTGGATGCGCTGGTAATCTTGTTGGTTGAATAGGGAGCTGGCGATGTCAAAGGACATGGTGTTTTTGAAAAAGAAATAATGGGGGACGAGCGAAAAAAAGACCCCGATAAAGGGGATAAAGTAAAGCGGGATACACACCAGCAAGAACATGCACAAATAAGCCAGTTGTTTGAGGAAGTATTGCAAACAAAAGTATAAATCGCCAAAACTCTCTAAAGCCACTTGTGGGTAATATCTTTGTTGCAAGAAACGCAACACAATGGGTGTGTAAAAGAGCGAAAAAAGCACATTGCCAATTAAACTTAAAATCAACACCACCAACACCACTAACACATAAACAAAGGATTTGAATACCAACAAAAATAGTGCTGGCATGAACCCTCCGCTATGGGCATAGTGATACCAGCTAGTGGGTAAAAAACCCTCTAAAATACGGACGATATTCCCCCCAAAGTAAAACAACAAGCTCCCCCAAAAGAGCAATCCGATCAATACGGGCACAATGTTTAAGAGCACCATTTTCCAACTAAAAAAATCTCTCCAGCTCTCGCGGATTGTCTGTAATGGACTTTTCATCTTCTCTCTTTCTTATTTGTTTAAGTTTGGCATGCTATGATAGAAGTTTATTTTACAATAGTTTGGAGAGTTTTATGATTAAAAAAGGCGTTTTGAGCTTGGCGTTAGTGGGTTTTTTGGGGGTAGGTGTTGTGGGTGCCAAAACAACGGGACATACAGAGCAAGCTGAAAAACCTCTAGCCACAATCACTTTTCCAAGTGCCCACACGGGTAAAAAAGGTCATAAGAACAGACACTCTAAACCAGAGGTGGTGGATATCACAACCGATGATTTTGCGGTGATCAAGCGGCGTAACCCCAATTTTGACTTTGACAAGCTCAAGCCCGAGCAAAAAGAGGCGTTGCTCGAACAAGCGATCAATAATCTTTTAATTGAAAAAGAGGCGCGCAAAGAAGGTTTGGAACACACCGAAGAATTCAAAAATAGCATGGCGAGCTACCAAAAGCAGTTGCTTGTAGAGATTTGGGCTAAACACCAAGCAGAGAGCATTGGGCGGGAGCAAATCCCCGAATCGGAGCTTAAGAAGTATTACAACGAAAATAAAGCCCAGTTCGTCCAGCAAGAAGCGCATGCCAGACATATTTTGCTCAAAACAGCGGCAGATGCCAAACGGGTGATCTCTGAGCTCAACAAGGTCCCCAAAAATAAGGTGGAACAGGAATTTATCAGTATCGCCAACAAAGAGTCCAACGATCCTAACACCAAAAATGCCAAAAATGGCGGGGATTTAGGTAAATTCCAAAAAAACCAAATGGCACCCGAGTTTTCTAATGCCGTTTTTGCGCTCCGCCCGGGCAGCTACACACGGACCCCGGTTAAAACCGAATTTGGCTACCATGTGATCTATTTGATCAGCAAGAACGAACCCAAAACACCCACCTATGAGCAGACCAAACAGACCATTATTGGTATCCTCAAGGAACATGAGTTCCAAGAGCATGTGAAAGCCGAGTTAGAGAAGTTACGCAAACAAGTCCAAATCCAAGTCTTTTTGAAAAAATAAGGAGCGTGCATGCTGGTTAAAGGCAGTGAGATTTTAAATAAAGCCCATCAAGAGGGCTATGGTGTGGGGGCGTTTAATTTTGTGAATGTGGAGATGTTGCGTGCCATTTTTGAGGCAGCCAATCAGGCAAAATCCCCTTTAATTGTGCAAGCCAGCGAGGGGGCGATTAAATATTTGGGCATTGACATGGTGCTTGGCATGGTGCATACGATGGTCAAACGCCACCCCCATATCCCCGTGGCTTTACATTTGGATCACGGGACAACCTTTGAGAGCTGTAAAAGGGCAGTGGATGCGGGTTTTACATCTGTGATGATTGATGCCTCCCACCACCCCTACAAAGAAAATTTGGAGCTCACTAAAGAAGTGGTGGATTACGCCCACTCTAAAAATGTGAGCGTGGAGGCAGAACTGGGGCGTTTGATGGGGATTGAGGACAATATTTCCGTAGATGAAAAAGACGCGGTTTTAGTCAATCCCGATGAAGCTGAAGAGTTTGTCAAAATCAGTAAGGTGGATTATTTAGCCCCCGCCATTGGCACAAGCCACGGAGCTTTTAAATTCAAGGGCGAACCTAAGTTGGACTTTGAGAGGCTTGTAGAAGTTAAGAAGCGCACCAATATCCCTCTAGTCTTGCATGGGGCTAGCTCCATCCCTGAGAGCGTGAGCCAAGCTTTCTTAGCCACAGGAGGGGATTTAAAGGGGAGTAAGGGCGTGCCCTATGCGTTTTTACAAGAATCCATCAAGGGGGGGATCAATAAAATCAACATTGACACCGATTTGCGTATCGCCTTCATCGCTCAGGTGCGTAAAGTTGCCAACGAACACCCTAGCGAATTTGACTTGCGTAAGTTTTTCACCCCGGGCATTGAAGCGGTCAAAGAGGTCATTGTGGAGCGCATGCACCTACTGGGTAGTGCCAACAAAATTTAGGAGAGCTTGATGGCTATTGGGATGAGCGATCTAAAGAAAAATCTCAAAATTGAGATTCAGGGCGTGCCTTACCGCATTGTGGAATACCAACATGTCAAACCGGGCAAGGGGGCGGCTTTTGTGCGCGCCAAAATCAAGTCGTTTTTAGATGGCAAGGTGATTGAAAAAACTTTCCATGCTGGGGATAAATGCGAGGAGCCTAATTTATTGCAAAAACCCATGCAATTTCTCTATTTTGATGGTGCCAACTACCAGTTCATGGATGTGGAGAGTTACGATCAAATCGTGTTGAACGCCGATCAAGTGGGGGATGCGCCCAAGTGGATGTTAGAGGGCTCACAAGTGCAGGTGCTCTTCCACAATGAAAAGGCAATTTCTGTAGAAGTCGCCCAAGTGGTGGCATTAAAAATCACTGAAACTCCTCCCAATTTCAAGGGCGACACCTCCAGTGCTAGTAAAAAACCCGCCACACTCGAAACGGGCGCAGTGGTGCAAGTGCCCTTCCATGTGCTCGAGGGCGAGACCATCAAGGTGAATACCCAAACTGGGGAGTATTTGGAAAAACTCAAGTAGTTGGGTGGCTAGTGGCTTTGATCGCTGCTTTGCAGGAACGTTCCCCTTTTGGGTGCTCCCCAAATTTCTAGAAAACTAATTTAAACAAGTTAAGATAACCCCCCACTAAAGAAAAAGGATCGTATATGGATAGTGCCAAAATCGCTATTTTTGTAGATTGGGAGAATTTGCGTTCCGATCTGCAGAATGTCCAACACAATTACAAAGTATTTAAGCAGTTTAATTTTAACCGCTTGCCCCACTTTGATGCCTTTATCAAAACCTTTATCCAATCAGATGAACAACTTTACCGGACTTTTCTCTATGTCTCTGAACCCTTTAGTGAGAATAAGATTGTCAAAAATAGCAAGCTAGAAGCGGATTTTGAGGAATATAAGAGTTTTTACACCTCAGGCAAGCATGAGGAATTAAAAAAACCCATTAACCACTACGAAGCGATCACGAATAAATCCGAGGCGATTAAGGCGTTCAAACACACAATGGTGGGGCTGGAATATTCGACTATCCGTCAAGGGATCGTCAAAATGAAGCCCTTATCCTATGTTAAAGAAGATGTGTGGGTGAGGGGCGTGCAAAATAATGCGCCCACAATTTGGGTGCCTAAACTAGAATTGCAACAAAAACAAGTGGATGTGCTTTTGGCATTAGACATTGCTAAGGTTTGTTATGAAGGGTTTGTGGATCGAATCTTGCTCTTTTGCAAGGATACCGATTTAGCCCCCATTTTGGACTTTGCAAGAACCAAGCACCTCCAAGTATTTGTCGCCCACATTGAAGAGAGCATGGACTTGGTAGCCGATGAATTAAAGGCGGCCAGCGATGCGGTGCGGGTGCGCAGTATCCAAGATATTTTAGACAATATCAAGGATGACATGGAGATGGGGGTTAGAAAAGCCCCCACCTATCCATTCAATAGGGGGAAACCCTTCCATGGCATTGACATCGCCAAAAATGAGGGCAATTCATTTTAGGGCATGGGGGTGGGGAGGTCTTCTTGCAGATGGAGTATTTGCGTGCCAAAATCGGTTTGGACCTCCACCCTTAGTCGTCCCTCACAAAACACTTCATAGCGCATTTTTTCATGGAGTTTTAACACATAACTAGGCAATTGGGGCAACAACGCACACATGCCCCGATTCAAGCTAATTTTATTGATACGCACTTGGCTCACTATAGCCTCAATCTCTAAAATATTTTGCGTTTGCCAAATGCCATAATCTCTAGTCCAAGAAGTGTAGGGGCGTTTTTGGCTGAAAAACACCGCTTTAATAGGGGTTTTGGGCAGTTGGGCTTGGTGCTCCTCCCTTAAGAGCTCCTCACCTGTGGGTAAGGGGTTAGCCCATAACATTTGCCCCAGTAAAAGTAACCAAATCACTCTTTGTGCTCTTGTTCGATCTTTTTATCCAAAATAGAGCGGATTTTAGAGATATTTTGGGGGTTAGTGGAGAAAAAGATCTCCACGCGGTTATTGCGCATGCGATTCTCCACGCTATCATTGGGGGCAACCGGGTTATTTTTGCCATAGGAGGTGAAAGAGAGTTTTTGGGGGTCAATGCCATCTTTTAATAATTCATGCATCACTTTAGAGGCGCGGCTAGCGGCTAATGCGTAGTGGTCTTTAAAATGGACATGGGGGGGTAGGGGCGTGTTGTCGGTATAGCCACGCACATTGATCTCGACTTGATTGGGCAGGGTTTTGATGATGCGGGCAATATGTCTAATATATTCCTGCATACCGGCGTTGATGGTGTCGCCATAGGGGTCTTGGAATAGCAAGCTGGAGGGCAACTTGAGAATTGCGCCATGGTCGGTTTGCTCTAAAACACTCCCCTCGCCCACGCGCGTGATCGTAATCTGGGAGCGTGTGGGCTGTTTGCTAGAACTTTGTTCTTGGGTCGTGGTCTCTTGGGTTTCTCCTGGAGCTGGAGGGATGGGGATCACTGGTTGCATCGCATCAGGGCGTGGGGCGTAGTCAAAAATCTTAACAAATTCCTTTTTCAAAGCCTTGACTTTGGATTTATTGACCACTGAGATGGCATAAAGGGCAATAAAGAGAGCCAGTAAGAGGGATAAAAAGTCCGCATAGGGGACCGCCCAACGCTCACCCGCAGGGCATTCGACTTTCTTAGCTTTTTTAGCCATGTCTACTCAAACTGCGATTTTTTGGGTTGCCCGGGGGCGATGTAGTTAAGCAATTTCATCTCCAGATCCCGTGGGTTATCCCCATTGGCAATCCCAATAATGCCCTCCAAGATCACCACTTTTTCCTTAAGAATGTCTTTGGACTTATTTTTAAGTTTGTTCCCAAAAGGACCAAAGAGGGCATAAGAGCACATGATTCCTGTAACAGTGGCGGTAAAAGCCCCGGCAATCCCCAAAGCCATTTCTTGAGGATTATCAAGTTTTTGTAACGCCAACATCAGCCCCAAAACCGCCCCCACAAGCCCAAAAGTGGGCGCGCTCTCCCCAGCGGTGATCCAATAGTGCGCTGCGCCGTGGTAGTATTCCTCCAACTCCTCAATGGCGACATCTAAACTCTCTTGCACGGATTTAATATCCTTACCATCGACAATCATCCCAAAACCATTGCGTGTAAAATCATCTTCAATTTGGGCAACCTTAGATTCCAAAGACAAGACCCCGTCTTTTCTGGCCTGCGTGGAAAGTTCTACAATACTTTTAATGGTCTCTTGCAAATTGATCTTGGGGTTTAAAAACACAATCTTAATTTCTTTAAAAGCCGCCTTGACATGGTGGGCATGCGTGCTCACCATCGCCGCGCATAAAGTGGTGGGGACAATGATGATGATAGAGCTCAAATGCACCACATGGATGGGGTTACCGCCCTCCATAATATCCCCCACTGAAATCGCCGCAATCGCCGCAAGCACACCCAAAACCGATGTCAAATCCATAAAATCACCTTTTTGCTAAATTCTATTGCGGATAATCTTGCAAGGTTTGGATACCCTTTTCACCACACACCCGGCATTGGGGGTTTCTTTTGATGTGGATTTTTCTAAAATCCATGCCCTTGGTATCCACACTTAACAAGGTGTCTAGCAACAAGGGAAATCCTAGAAAATACTTGATTGCCTCTGCAGCCTGAATGCACCCAATCAAGCCGGGTAAAACCCCAAAAAGCCCCGCTTTAAAATAAGAGTTGAGTTCCACATCTGGTGGGTTTTCAAAAACACAGGCAAAACACGCACTTTTTTTAGGCAAGATGGTCATGGTCTGCCCCCGATACTTCAGCACACCGGCATGGCTATAGGGTTTATTAGCCAACACACACGCATCGTTGATTAAAAACTTGCTGGCAAAATTATCCGTGGCATCCACAACAAAATCGTACGGTTGTATGATCTCTAGGGCGTTAGAAGCATTGAATTTATTAAAATAGGTCTCAACTTGGATATCAGGGTTGAGGGCTAGCATTTTGCGTTGGGCTGATTTGACCTTAGAGTTATTGATCTCGGCGGTTGTGTGGATGATCTGCCTTTGTAGATTGCTTAGCTCTATAATGTCAAAATCCAGCACGCCAATACGCCCAACCCCAGCGGCAGCTAGATACATGGTGTTTGGCGAGCCTAATCCCCCAGCCCCAATCACCAAAACGCTTGCTTGCATCAGTTTTTCTTGCCCCTCCTCTTTGACATCCTCTAACATCAAATGGCGTTGGTAACGCTCTCTTTGGTCTTGCGTGAGCATGATCATCCTTTGTAGGAATTATAAATGAGCAATCCACGACCCCAAGTGCGGTTGTTCGGCCTTTAGGCTGGTGGGTTGCCCATGTCCGGGGTAGATGGGTTTATCTGTTGGGCTTTCTAAGGCTTGCAAGCGCAAAAGCGAGTCCTTCATATCTTTTGGATTAGAGTAGGGGAAGTCATAACGCCCAATGCTCCGATAAAAGATAAAATCCCCACTAAAAAAATTTTGCTCCACTTCCACCATGCAACAACCCGGGGTGTGCCCGGGGAAGTGCCAATAAGTAACGGGGATGCCGGCAATCTCAAAAGTTTTGGTGCTCTTGTAACACTCTATGGGCTCAATATCCTCTTTAGCGCATGGGGTTAAACCCAGCCCAAAACAATCGGTGGTGAGCATAAAAATATCCTCTTGGTGCGCAAATAAAGGCACGCTAGGCAGGGCTTTTTTGAGGGCATGCACATCCCAAATGTGATCGTAATGCCCGTGGGTGATGAGAATAGCTAGGGGATTTTTGGCATGCTCAAGCACCCAATCACACGCCCCCACACCCGGATCCACAATCAGATCGCCCTGTTGGAGGTGAGCGATGTAACAATTTGTCTGCGTATGCCCAAAAGCTTGGATTTCAAGTTGCATCATAACCCTTTGCCCCATTCTAGCAAATTTTAGCTAAAGTTGGCAACACCCCGCCCCACTTCACTTGGAGCGAGAACCCATCGCTAGCCAATGGCAACGGGCGACCATTTTGTCTAGGGTTGCTGTGATGATCTCTTGGATTTGGGCATAAAAAGAGGGCACTTGGCTTTGTTTGAGGCTTAAAGATGCAGCAAGGGCATGCAAACCCAGATGGGCTAGCGAACCTTCCAGTAAAATCCCCACTAAGGGGTCTTCTTGGCTTTTTTGCAAACTGAGCGCGCTCAAGTCATCCATGCGGGCATAGAGTTCTTTTTTGGTGCTGATGGGCTTTTGTAAAAGTTGCTTGATTTGCTCTTTAAAGGCTTGCAAGCCCTCTAGGGGCAAATTGATAGGGGCTTGGGGTTTGAACGCCCGCTTGATACGCCTTAAGGCTTTGGACTTAGAGCCTTTTTTTAACAATAAATCTTGGGCACGCTTAGGGATCGTGTTCTCAATAAAAGCCCCATTGGAGAGGTTATAAACCAGTGTGCCATGTTTTTTAAAGAGCATGCCCATCTGCTCTTTGGAGAGCAAGAACAGCCCATCGCTATAAACTAGCATGCCCTCAAAATTAGGGCGCACGCTCAGGGCATCTGGTGGAATCTGTGTGCCCTCCTCCCCATAATAAGAACCCTTAGCATGCTTGCTAGCCCCTTGGATATAGCCACAATCTAGCCCACACAAGATCAAGGTTTGGCTAAACAGACACGCCAACGCCACGCCGGCATTACCCACAAAGGGCGCGCTGTATTCAACTGCCAAATGGGGGAACAAATACCCACTCGCACTCCCCCCACGCATAAACATAAACACTTCCTTAGCCAGTTGGCGCGCACTGGGATTAATCATATTGGCACACATCAAGGGCGTATCCCCCAAAGGGGCATCTAAGAGCACTTCTTTGAGGTAGTCGATTCGCTCGATCTCAATTTGGAAATCCACATGGATTTGGTGGGCTTTGAGCACTTTTAGAGCCGTCCCACAGCTAAAGATCAGCATATTTTCTTGGTTGCTTTGGATAAAATCCAATAACCCATCCAAACTAGGGCCATTGCCCACAACACAAATGGGCAAATCCACATGGGGGCAGGTTTTAGGGTCTAGGATATGCCGGGATTCTTTTAAATTTTGGAGACTATTAGAAAGCCCTAACATCTCATCTTCAAAACTCCCCCAACCTCTCAGCGCGCTTTTTTTATGGGCACAGAACAACTCTTGAGCGCGCTGGGTGTTTTCACTTTTATAGGGGTCAAATTCCAAATGCAAGAAACTATGGGTGACTCTCTTGTGCAAAAAGGCATGTTTGAAAAAGGGCGTGGGGAGATTTTTAAGGAAAATCGCACAATCTTGGGGTGGGGTAGTGCTGAAAAGCTGGGCATAGTCAATAAAATAGCAACTGATACGCAATAAATCAATGTGTTCTTCATAGATGTAAAGTGCGTGGAAAAATGCCCCTTGCTCTAATAAGAGAGCCAAAAACAACCCCCCCGCCATGCCATATAAAATCGTGGGGGGGTAGAAGTTTTGCCCCAAATGATAGGGGGCATTGGAGTTACCTAGATCCAAAATATCTTGGCAAGCTTGGTTAGTCAAGGGCAGGGTTTTTAAATCCAAATCGCCCAAGATAAAATCATTGGTTTTTAAACTCCATTTGGGGTTGTTAAGAATATGCGAAGCCCAGTCCCTAGAAACATTTAACATCTGGTGCTCTCCCCCAATGCAAGGGAAAAGCAACGAGCCATCGCTGAGATTGAGGATATTTAACCCCCCACTATCCCATAAAAGATTGTAAGCACATGGAGCAGGCAAGAGTTGTTCGTAGAGCTTGGGCAAATGGTGCTTGAAAAAGCCCAAATTATCCTTAAAACGCTCCCTTAGCCCCTCTGCAGAAAACCCCTCCATACAAGCACCCTACTTGGCAACAATTTGTTTATAACCCCTGCTAGGATCAAAGACCAAAAAGCGTTTGGGGGTGTCTTTGTAGCGCGCTAAAGCCCGGTTAAAGTCCTCAATGCTCTTAATGCTGAAACTTTCAATTTGCATGATCACATCGCCCTGTCTAAAGCCCAAATCTTGCGCCTTAGAATTGTCTTTGACCTCTTGGACCAACACGCCTTGAATCTCATCAGGGATGCGTAAATTCTTGCGCATATGGGGCGTGAGGGTTTCCACTTTAAGCCCGCTGAGTTGCCCATGCGCGCCCTCATGGGCGGTGCTGGTTTCTTTTTTGTTGGGGTTTTTGCGCTCAGCCAAGATCAAGGTGATGACATGTTCTTGTTTGTTGCGCATGTATTTGATGGTTACTTTTTGGTGAGGGGAGAGAGAGCCTATGAAGTTGCGCAAATCAGCGGCATTCTTGATCTTTTTGCCATTGACCTCAACAATCAAATCCCAAATCATCAAGCCCGCTTTTTTGGCTGGGGAGTCTTTTTCAATGCTAATGACCACCGCGCCCTCTTTGCCATTATAGCTACCCTGTAGCTCATTGCTCACATCTTGAATCCCCACACCCAAATAACCCCGGTGGATTTTACCGGTTTTGATGAGTTGCATGGCGATGTGTTTGACCGTGTTAGAGGGGATGGCAAAACCCACGCCATGGTTGCCCCCTGTGCGCGATAAAATGGCGGTGTTGATCCCAACAAGCCCCCCCCGACTATCAATCAAAGCCCCCCCCGAGTTGCCCGGGTTAATGGCGGCATCGGTTTGGATAAAATTTTCGTAGTTATTGATCCCAATGTCGCTTTTATTGAGCGCAGAGACAATGCCCTGTGTTACGGTCTCGCCCACACCAAAGGGATTCCCAATGGCAAAGACCAAATCACCCACCAAAATTTCATTGCTATCGGCAAACTTGATGGATGGCAAATTGTCTTTATTGATTTTAATCACAGCCAAATCGCTATCGGGGTCTGTGCCCACTAAAGTAGCGGTGTATTCTTTGTTGCTACCCGGAATGGTAACCGAGATTTTATCCGCATCGTTAATCACATGGTTATTGGTGATGATATAACCCTTTTTGTCAATAATCACACCACTCCCTAATGCCCTCTCAATGCGATCTTTAGGGATGGCATTATACAGATCGCCAAAGAATTGTTGGAAAAAGGGGTCGTTAAACATGCCCCCCATGCCTCCAAAGCCACTCTTGATTTTCTTTTGAGTCGAGATATTCACCACCGCTTTTGTCGCCTCTTTGACCGAACCACTATAAGAATAGATCGTATTGGGGCTGGTATCTGGACCCACACGCTTTTGCACGGATGGCATGTTTTGGATATGCACATCTCCCACTCCGGTTGCCCCCAAGCTCGCAATGAGCACCGCACTCAAAACAATAGACCTCATGGATTTCCTTTATGTTTGCAAGTTTCAAAAAGCCCTAGTATAACCAAAGTTTGCTTGAGAAGTTTAAAGCTAATCCGCCCCTTGTTGCTTTAAGAAAAACACATATTTAAGTCCTTTGCCTTATTTTGTTTGGCTTAAAATATGTTATCATACCCCATTGCCAAATTAATTTTAAGGACAATGATGAAAACAGCGGATATCCAGCAACTAATGGCATCTTTTGATAAAACTAATATTAGTTACATGAAACTCAAGCTTGAACATGTTGAATTGGTGTTTGACAAAGCTTCTAGCCGTAAAGTAGCCCCCGCCCCTGTTGGAGTGGCTTCCAATGTCCTACACACCCCCATACAATCCCCCACCGCCACCGCCTGCGCACTCAACACTACAACTGGGGCGACCAGCCATGCAAACAACCCCACAAGCACTAAGGAGGATTATATCCTCTCGCCCATGGTGGGGACTTTCTACCACCGCCCCTCCCCCAGCGCAAGCCCCTATGTCAGCCCGGGGGACACCATTAAAAAAGGGCAGGTGATTGGCATTGTGGAGGCGATGAAAATCATGAACGAGATTGAAGCTGAATGTGATTGTAAGATTCTCTCCATTGAAGTTGAGGACGCTACAGCGGTCGAATACGGCACACAATTAGTCAAGATTGAAAAACTCTAGGAACAGGCATGAAAAATTTACAGCGCATTTTGATTGCCAATCGGGGCGAGATCGCCCTGCGCGCGATTCAGACCATTGCTGAAATGGGGAAACAATCCATCGCCATTTATTCTAGTGCCGACAAAGATGCCCACTACTTGAACACAGCCAGCGCTAAAGTGTGCGTGGGCGGGCCCAAGTCTAGCGAGAGTTACCTAAACATCCCCGCCATTATCAGCGCAGCTGAACTCTTTGAAGCCGATGCGATTTTCCCCGGTTATGGCTTTTTGAGCGAGAATCAAAACTTTGTGGAAATTTGTAGCCACCATGGCTTAGAATTTATCGGTCCTAGTGCGCAGGTGATGGCTTTAATGAGCGATAAATCTCAGGCTAAACAGGTGATGAAAGAGGCGGGCGTGCCCGTCATTGAGGGGAGCGAGGGGATATTAAAGAGTTATGAGGAGGCCCAAAAGATCGCCCAAAAAATTGGCTTTCCCATCATGATCAAGGCGGCTAATGGCGGGGGCGGGCGGGGCATGCGCGTGGTTGAAGATCCCAATTTGCTTAAAAATCTCTACCTAGCTGCGGAGACAGAGGCTTTAAGTGCCTTTGGGGATGGGAGTGTCTATATTGAAAAGTTCATCAAAAACCCCAAGCATATTGAGGTGCAGATTTTAGCCGACAAGCATGGGAATGTGGTGCATGTGGGCGAGCGGGATTGCTCCACCCAAAGACGGCAACAAAAGCTCATTGAGGAGACCCCAGCAACAATCTTAAGCCCCTCTGTGCGCCAAAAATTGCTAAAAACCGCCATTAGGGCGGCTAAACACATCGGGTATGTGGGGGCGGGGACTTTTGAGTTCTTGCTAGATGCCAATGGGCAGGATTTTTATTTTATGGAGATGAATACACGCTTGCAGGTGGAACACACGGTGAGCGAGATGGTGAGCGGGTTAAATTTGGTGGAGTGGATGATCAAAATCGCACAAGGCGAAAAGTTACCCCCCCAAGATCAGATTATCTGCCAAGGGCATGCCATTGAATGCCGGATCACGGCTGAAGACCCTAAGAATTTTTACCCCAGTGCTGGGCGAATCACCTCTTGGATTGCCCCAGGGGGGATTGATGTGCGTTTGGATACCCATGCCTATGCAGGTTATGTCGTGCCGACCTTTTATGACTCCATGATTGGCAAGCTCATCGTGCATGCGCCCAGTCGCGATCAAGCCATTTTGAAAATGAAACGGGCTTTAAGAGAATTTTATGTGGAAGGGATTAAGACCACAATCCCTTTCCACTTGGAGATGTTGGACAACCCCGACTTTAGACACAATAAAATCCACACCAAATACTTAGAAAAATGAGGAAACCATGTATGCTACAAAAATCCAAAATATAGCCCAGTCGCAAACCATTGCAATCACCACCCTAGCCCAAGAGCTCAAGGCTCAAGGCAAGGATATTTTAAGCTTTAGTGCCGGGGAGCCTGATTTTGACACGCCAAAGAGTATCAAAGAAGCTGCGATATCGGCTATCCAAAAGGGCTATAGCAAATACACCCCAGTGAAGGGAATCCCCGCACTTTTAGAGGCAATCTCACGCAAATTTAGAGAGGAAAACCAGCTAGATTATAGCCCTAGTGAGGTGATGGTGAGCAATGGGGCTAAACAATGCCTGTTTAATGTCTTCCAAGCCTTGCTCAACCCCCAAGATGAGGTGATCATCCCTGCACCTTACTGGGTAACTTACCCCGAATTGGTGCGTTATAGCGGGGCTAATCCGGTTTTTATCCCCACCAACGCCCAAAGCCAATTTAAGATCACCCCCGAGCAACTCCAAAACGCCCTAACCCCCAAGAGCAAAATTTTAGTGCTCACCAGCCCTTCTAACCCAACGGGCATGGTCTATAGCCAAGAGGAGTTACACGCCCTAGCCCAAGTGCTGAAAAATACCAATGTGTGGGTGCTAAGCGATGAAATTTATGAAAAATTGGTCTATGAGGGCTCTTTTTTTAGCTTTGGGGCTATAGAGGGCATGTTGGATCGCACCATTAGCGTGAATGGCTTGAGTAAGGCTTTTAGCATGACCGGCTGGCGTGTGGGCTTTTTAGGCACTAAGGATAAAACCCTGCTCAAACACATAACCGCCTTGCAAAGCCACAGCACTTCTAATATCAATTCCATCGCCCAGCATGCGGCTTTGAGTGCCTTAAGCGGGGTGGCGCGCGTGGATGTGGAACGCATGCGCCTAGCCTTTGAAAAACGCCGTGATCTGGCTTATAATTTGGTGAGTCAAATCCCGGGGATCAAGGTTTCTAAACCCCAAGGGGCTTTTTATCTCTTTTTTGAGATCGGGCAGGATAGCTTGGAGTTTTGCCAAAGCTTGTTGGAAAAAGAGGGCGTGGCTTTGGTGCCCGGTATAGCCTTTGGTATGGAGGGTTTTGTGCGCCTCTCTTATGCGTGTTCGGAAGAGCAAATTAAAACCGGGTGCGCGCGTCTAGCACGCTTTATGCATGGCGATTAGCCAATTTTAGTTACAATGAAACCAGCAAGTTAGAAAGGAGTCCTATGTCTGAACCAATTCTAATTTTAGACAAGCTGTCTAGACAAGAGAGATTGCTTTTATTCCATTTGCTCCAAGCCTTGCACCAGCGGTCCACTCTTGATTTAGATTCGCAAAGTTTATCTGCTCTTAGTCCCTTGGGCGTGGATGCCCTAATGCGTTTTTTAGAAAAAGCCCGTGGTTTTAGTCTGTTATTAGAGGAGGGGGCAAACCAGCAGCATTATTACCCCCTCTTTAGCACGCTCCATTTGAATCGCGATCGGCTATCTTTAAGACTTGCGCTCAATCCAGCATGCGTAGCTATCTTGGAGTCTTTGCCCTATACCCTCTCGGATTTGCAAGAGTTGCAAGCCTTGAGTCGGCAATATAGCAAAACACTTTACCGCCTCTTGCAACACTCCAAGCACATGCACATGGTGCGTTTTGAGTGGGAGGACTTTAAAAAGCGCATGGGAATCCCGTCTAGTTGCAAAAGCAATTACGCCTATAACCAGATTTTGCGCCCCGTGCTCCTAGAGTGCAAACGCTACACCATTAGCCTATGCCAACTGAGCATGTCTAGGTCTATTAAAAATAAGTGTTTGCACTTTGTGGATTTTAAATTCAACACCCGCTCGCCCGTGTTACACCGCCAAAGCAAACTCAATTCTCTAGCCAAACAGCTGGGTGCCCAGCTAGAATGCGATCAATCTTTGAGCTTTGAGATCGTAAATTCCAAGCCTAGGAATACCAAAGAAAAACACCACCTCATTAATTTACACGATCATGGCTGCAGCCTCTTGGCGACTTTTTACAACCAAAACGCACACCAAGAGTGGGGCATGCACTTTGAAAATTTAGAAAGCTTGTTGGGTTATATGCGATCCAGTCAGGATCACCTATGAGTGCCGGATTAGCCGGGGTTGTGGCGGGTTCTAGTGCGATCTGCCAGTGTGCAGAGGGCTTGACCTACCGGGGTTATGCCATTGAGGAGTTGGCTTCTTTGGCTAGTTTTGAGGAGGTCGCACATTTGCTCTTAGTGGGGCACTTACCCAACCAAGCCCAATTAGAGAGTTTTAAAGCCCAGTTGCAACAATACCGCGAATTGCCCATGGGGGTTAAAAAGGCTTTGCGCGCGCTAGGCTCAGGGCATCCAATGGATATTTTAAAAGCGGGCGTGGTGGCTTTGGGCTGTTTGGAGGCTGAAAGCTTGGATTTTAGCGATCAATATGATAAAGCCGTGCAAATCTTAGGGAGTCTGCCCTCCATACTCTTGTATTGGCACCATTACCACAAGCATGGCAAAGAAATTTCCTTGCAAGATCGCACCAGCACAGCGCATTTCATCTTGGAACGCTTAAGAGAGCAAGAACCTTTGTGGGTGGAAGTTAAGGCGATGGATGCGATGCTGATCTTGTATGCCGAACATGGCTTTAGTGCCTCCACCTTTGCGAGCCGCATCAGTGCCTCCACCCTCTCTGATCTGCACTCATGCGTGGTAACTGGGATTGGCACGCTCAAGGGGCGTTTGCATGGCGGGGCAAATGAATGGGCGATCCAGCTGATGTTAGAGTATCCCAGCGTAGAGGAAGCCCTCAAGGGGATCGCCAAACGCCTAGCCAGCAAGGAAAAAATCATGGGCTTTGGACACCGCCTTTATAAAATCGCCGATCCCAGAAGTGCGGTGGGCTTGGAATTAGCCCAAAAGCTCAAAGGTCTAGGCGATCCCAAGCTCTTTGACATCGCTTTAGCCATCAAAGATTACATGCAAAAAGAGAAAAACTTGCCTGATAATATTGACTTTTTTGGCGGGCTAGTCTATCACTACCTCAAGCTCCCACGCCTTTATTACACCCCTCTTTTTGTGATGTCGCGCGCGGCTGGCTGGATAGCCCATGTCTTTGAGCAACGCACAGATAATAAGATCATCCGCCCCAATTCAGATTACACCGGTCCAGCTAGGTGTTCTTTTAAGCCTATTGCTTGATGCTCAAAAGCGTCTCGATCATCCGATCGATGGCGGTGATGACTTTGGCATTAGCGGCATAACCGCCTTGAAACTTGATGAGATTAACCATCTCTTCATCGGTATTCACCGCAGAGATGGAGTCATGTTCTTTTTTCACCACTTGCAAAACCGCTTCCTTGCTCTCTAAGGTGCGTTGTGATCGCTCCGCCTCTGTGTGGATTTTGCTCGCCACAAACTGGTAATATTCCTCAATAGTCATCGGTTTATCATTAAATTTGTTTTGGTAAAAATCCACTTTATCGTATTGGAGCTGTTGCATCATGTTAGCCACATCAAAGTTGCCCTTGATAGGGGCTAACCATGGGCGTAGGGCGGTGGGCTCTTTTTTGTAAGTGTTGTTGATCCGAATGTCCCTAGCACTGCTCCCCTCAAAAAAGGTGTTCAAGCCCAAAGCACCGGTAAAATTGCTCCCATGATCCTTGATGGACACAAAAAGACCTTGCGACCCGTTTTTGGGCTGGATACTGAATTGTTTAGCCTTGTTATCAAAATGCGCCACAAAATAATCATCAAAATCGTTAGTCGTGTTGTTATCGTGGTTATCATCTGTATTGGCGTTGATCTGATCGATCACATCGCGCATGGTGGTGATCGGGCTGATGTGGATCGTTTTTTTGGCGATGACCTGCCCATCAGTGTTGTAGGCGATCAAATCAAAACTCCCGCTCTTGATGTTGTAGTGGGTGTCCTTGAGGGCTTGATCATCTTCAAAACTGACGACCTTGCCCTCAATGCTGTGGCTAGCGCTTTGGGCATAAATGGCATTGGTGGCTTCAATAAAGCCCTTAGCAAAGGTATCAAGGGCATCTAAATAATTTTGCAATTTGCCCTTGATCGTGCCATTGGAGCCATCATTATAAACCCCCATGAGTGCTCCGGCTTTGCCCTGATTGATCTTATCGGTGATATTGACCACCTTAAAATCATCGCCCCGAAAATAGATTTGCGCTAACTCGTTGGCGTTGTCGTTATTCTCCACAACCAAAGGGTGGAAGATGGGACCATCCACGATATTAAACCCATAGGCGACATTGAAAACATACCCATCATCAAAATCAGCCGCCTTGATGTCGTTGATCGAGTTGGTTTGCACATGCTTTTTAGACACATTCCCCCCGATGAGCTCTTTTAAGTGGAATTCTAATTGATCGCGTTTGTCGCGTAGCTCATTGGCTTGTTTGAGCATTTTAGGGTCTTCCATCTCTTTAAGGTGGCGGTTGATCTTGGCAATCTCAGAGCCTAGTCGATTGACTTCTTTAATGGTGCTGACCAATTCGTGGCTGGCTTTTTTTTGCAAATCCAACAAGCGCGCGCGCGTGTCGTGGATATTTTGGGTCAAAGTTTGGGTTTTTTGCACCAAGGCTTGTTTTTGGGCGGGTTCTTTGGCGTTTTTGGCTAAATCCTTCCAAGCGTTGAAATATTCTTTTAAGTCGCTATAAATCCCCACTTCGTCCATGTCGGGGAAATAAGAGGAGGCTTCGCGTAAATTGTCAAATTGCGTGCTATAAAAGGTGTGTTCTTGGTTAGCCCGTGCGTATCTGGCAAAGACAAAATCATCATGCACGCGCTGGATAGTTTGCACATCCACGCCCATATTGACATTGCGTTCAGCATAGCCAATGGAGGTTTGGGGCGTGGCGATCACGCGTTGGCGGCTATAAAACTCATCGTTGGCATTGGAGATGTTATTACCGGTTACATCCACCATCACTTGGTGGGCTTGCAAGCCGGTATAGGAGGTGTTTAAAGAGGAGAGGATTCCGCCCATAAAGCCCCCTTAAGCTTGGACTTGCAAAAAGCTACTGGCGATCGTTTTTTGCTTGTAGTAGCCCGTGCTTTCATGCGGGATAATTTGTTGCATCAAAGAGGAATAAAACTCTGAGAGGGCAAAAACCACCCGGGCATAATCAGCATTGATCTCTTTGAGCGTGCCTAAGAGTGTGCGCATTTGCTTTAAAAGCACCGATCCGCGTTCATCTAAGAGCTCGGGCAAGGATTTATCGGGGTTTTGCTCCATCAATTTGATCATCTCTTGATCGAATAGACATTTGCAAGTTTCAAAAGATTGGATGCGTTCTTGTTTGAGCGCATTGCGTGCAAAAATCACCTCGTGTTTGGCAAGCTTGACATCTTCCAAATCCTGAGTGGTAAAATCAATGAGGGCTTGCAAATCCGCTACAGATTGTTCCAAATAAGTATAAAGCATGATCACCCCTTAAGATTGGAATAGCCAAACTCAAGGGAGACCCTTAGTCTGACCCTCCTAGCTAAGCAAATCCTGTGCCATTTTATGGGAGGTTTTATCTAAATCCACTTTGTAATTCCCCTCTTCAATGGCTTTTTTGATTTGGGCGGCCTTGTCGCTAGCATGGGTTTCTTGCTGGAGCTGGCTACTCTCTGGACTCTTAGTGGGTGTAGGGTTCTCATGGACGCTATTATTGGTAACATGCGACACACGAGGTTGTGTATTTCCGATAGAATTAAGCATGCCGTCCTTCCCAATTTGGTTTAGTTTAACCCAATCGACCAAAATAGCAAAATTTTTAGCCCTAAAATTTTTTCATGGACTTTTCCAACTCTTCGCGTAGTTGTGTCGGGGTTACGCGTAATCCCTTGCTGTCTGAAAAATTAGCAAATGCACTTGTGGGTCCATGGATGGTCCAAATCATCAAGCCGGATAAGACCATGCAAAAGATCAAAAAAGTCGCAGTGGGCACAAGCCAAATCTGCCAACGCGATTCTTTGAATTTTCTTTTCATTGTGTGTCCTCCAAAAAACATGGATTTATAAGTTATTCTACAATATAATGACCTCTTTAGTTAATTAAAGGGAGATGCGTGATTGGCAAGGCAATTTTAGCGTGGGCGTGTTGTGCGGGATTAGGCTTTGGTGCGGTAGCAGAGCAGTTGGTGTGGGAAAAGGGCATGACCTTGTTAAGGTTTTTGGATAAAAATAACATCGATTCTAAAATCTATTATAACCTTTCTTTCCAAGATAAAGAATTGGGCACGGAGATTAGAGCTGGTATGCCCTACTATGTGCTCAAAGACGATCAAGGGAAATTATTGCAGGTGCTCGTGCCCGTGAGCGAGGCGGTGCAACTGCGTTTGAGTCGGGACAAAACAAACGATCAATTCCACTTGGACTTTATCCCCATTGTTTTCACCACAATTCAAAAGAGCCTCTTCATGCGGGTTAAAAAATCCCCCTATAGCGATATTTTAAGGGTGAGTGGGAATGCCAATTTGGCTAAAGAGTTTATCGCTATCTATAAAAAAACCATCAATTTTAAGCGGGTGATCAAGGGCGATCAACTCGGAATCATCTACACCCGTAAATACCGCTTAGACAAGCCTTTTGGTGCGCCCAATATCAAAGCGGGCATGGTCGAAACCCACCGCAAAAGCCATTATATTTTTGCCTATAAGAGCAAATATTACGATGAAGAGGGTAAAGAAGTGGTGGATTTTCTCTTGGAAACACCCGTGCATTATTCGCGTATCTCCTCTAAATTCTCACAAGGGCGCATGCACCCCATTTTGGGCGAGGTGCGCCCGCATTATGGCGTGGATTATGCTGCCAAACAAGGGAGCTTGATCAAATCTGCCACCGATGGCTACATTGTGTCTATTGGGAGAAAGGGGGGGTATGGGAATGCCATTGAAATCAAGCATGGCAATGAATTGCGTTTGCTGTATGCCCACATGAGTTCTTTTGCCAAAGGTCTTAAAATGCATGGTTATGTCAGAAGGGGGCAGGTGATTGGCAAGGTTGGGAGCACCGGACTTAGCACGGGCCCACATTTGCATTTTGGCGTGTATAAAAACAACCGCCCCATTGATCCACTCGGGCGTATCCGCACGACCAAGAATCAGTTAATGGGCAAAGAAAAGCACCTCTTTAGCCAAGCGATCCAGCCCTATAAGAATATTTTAGAAGATGCGCGATCCTTTGAATACGCCCAAAAAGAAACCCCCAAGATCACTTATTAATGCCTAAAATCGCCTATAACAATATCCAAGTCATCGACTGCCCTAACTCGCTTTATTTCAAGCCCAAACGCATTCTTTATGAAGAAGAAGGCGTGGCTAAGAGCTGGGACATGGTCAGGGTGCATGATAGCGTAGCCATCTTGCTCTACCATGTAGAAAAACAAAGTTTTGTATTGGTCAAGCAATTCAGACCCCCCGTTTTTGTGAGCGCGTGTCTATATGGCGGGCAAACCCATGATGGCTACACCTATGAGCTTTGCGCCGGGATTGTGGATAAAACCCATAAGAGTGTTGAAGAGATTGCATGCGAGGAAGTTTTAGAGGAATGCGGGTATGAGGTTACGCCTAGCATGCTTGAAAAAATCGGAGTCTTTTATAGCACAACGGGCATTAGCGGGAGCAAACAAACCATGTTTTTCGTCTCCATTACCCAAGAACACTACCGACACAAGGGCGGAGGCGTGGGGATTGAAAATATTGAGCTTATCTATCTCCCACTTGCTGAGGCTGAGGGTTTTATCCAAGATGAACAAAAATGCAAGAGTATTGGGCTAGGCTATGCGCTGACTTGGTTTCAAAACCATGGCAAGGATCGCCATGCTTAAAAGGTGGTGTCTGGGCTTTTTGGGTTTTAGCTTGGCTTTTTTGCACGGGATTGCTTGGAATGAGACTCTCAAAATCAACATCGATGCGGTGGATACACGCAAAAAAATTGTGCGCTTTCAGGCTTATGACCTCAAGGTCGGCGAAACAGGTTATATTTTAGCCAAATTGACCGATTACAATGTGATTGCCGCTAAGGTAGAAGTGGTGAATATCCGTGATGGCATGGCTTTTGGCAAATATGGGGAATATAGCGTGATGAAGCAACGCCACTTACCCACCCCTAGAATGGTGCCCAAAAAAGGCTACATGGCGATTTTTAGAGAATTTAACCACCAAGCCTTTTTAGTCGCCCCCGATTCACATTTATACGAACAGGTCAAGGATAGTTATCCAGATATTACTTTCATCAGCTCCGACCTTCTCATGGTCTTTTTTAACGGATTTGACCCCTCAGCGCGATCTTTTAGAAGAGCTTGCGATATTTATAGTGCAGGCTTGCTCTTTTTGGTGAGCACGGATCGCCTCAATATTTTAGATTGCCAAAGCTTTGCAGTGTTAGAGAGTCAAAAACTCGATACTTCTAAGGTCCGCCGCACTTCTGCCCCCTTCTTTTCACGCGTAGAGGGTGTGGATCGGGGCACTTTGGGTAAGGTGCTCTCAGGAGGCAAGTCCAAAAATTACTTTGGCTTTTATGACAACTTGCTCAAAAAAGAAGCCCAAAAGAGACTAGAACATGCTGTCAAAGCCGAGCAAAGACGCGAATACGAGATGGAAATAAGAGAGGCAAAGAGTGCTCAGGAAAAGAAAAGCTTGAAAGAGCAATACAAAGAGGAGAAAAAAGAGGATAAAGAAAATATCACGCCCAAACTCTCCAAACAAGAAAAGGCGGAGGAAAAGAGCTTGGATCAAGTGGGGGCGCAAGAGCGGGCTAAAGAGGATTTGGAGGACAAAAGAGAATACCAAGAGCAATTAGCCAAACAAAAGGCAGAGCAGAAAGCCCAAAGAGAAGCCAAGAAAAAGGCTAAAAAGGAAGCCAAGAAAAAGCTCAAGCAAGAGCGGCGTTTAGAAAAAGAGCGAGGGGATCAAAACCCATAAGGAGTGCTTATGCTCGAGTCTAGCCATGCAACCTACTTGAAAAATTTGGTCGGAGAGGGGAACTTCTATGACGACCCCCCACATCTTAGTGCCTATGCCTACGATGCCACTAAAGAACGCCATTTGCCCGATGGGGTAATTTTTGCTAGAGACGAACACGATGTGAGCCAAATTTTAGCCTATTGCAACACGCATAAAATTATTGTCGTGCCTAGAGGGGCAGGCAGTGGCTTTACTGGGGGAGCACTCAGTGTGAGCGGGGGGCTGGTGTTGAGTTTGGAGCGCATGGATCAAATTTTAGAGATTGATGAAAAGAATTTGATTGCTCGGGTGCAACCCGGGGTGATCAACAAGCATTTTCAAGAGGTGGTCCAAAAACGCGGGCTGTTTTACCCCCCCGATCCAGCCAGCCAAGATCAAAGCACTTTGGGAGGGAATGTGAGCGAGAATGCCGGGGGGATGCGCGCGGCTAAATATGGGATCACCAAAGATTATATCATGGCTTTAAGGGCGGTGTTACCCAATGGGGACATCATCAGGGCGGGCAAAAAGACCATTAAAGATGTGGCGGGGTTTAATGTGGCTGGGATTTTGATCGCTAGCGAGGGGTGTTTAGCCGTTATTACTGAGATGACCTTAAAGCTTTTAGCCCAACCCAAGTTACGCCAATCGGCGATGGGCGTTTTTAACAGCATCAAAGAGGCGATGGAGGCGGTGTATAAAAGTATGGCTAGCGGGGTTACCCCTGTGGCAATGGAGTTCTTAGACAACTTAACCATCAAGGCGGTCGAACAACGCTTTAACAAGGGGCTACCCATAGAGGCAGGGGCAATTTTGATCACCCAAGTAGATGGGAGCGTGCCCGAGCAAATCAGCTGGCAACTTCAAGAGATTGAAAAGCATTTTAAGGAAAATGGGTGTGTGGATTTTAAAATCGCCCAAACCCCCCAAGAAGAAGAGAGTCTTTGGTTTTCACGGCGCAATGCCTCCCAGAGTATCAGCATTTATGGCAAGAAAAAATTAAACGAAGATGTTACCGTGCCCCGCGCTAGTCTGCCAGCCTTGCTAGAAGAAGTGGGGCGTATCAGTGCAGAATATGGCTTTGCTATCCCGTGTTTTGGGCATACTGGCGATGGGAATGTGCATGTGAATATCATGCTAGAAGACCCAGAAAACCAGTTAGAACAAGGTCAGAGGGCGATGGAGGCAATTTTTAAAGCAGCCATTGCCCTAGAGGGGACTTTAAGCGGGGAACATGGGATCGGGCTGTCTAAGGCTAAGTTTATGCCCCTAGCCTTCAATGAGTCTGAAATGGCACTCTTTAGGCGGATCAAACAAGCCTTTGACCCCAACAACATTTTAAACCCTTTCAAAATGGGGCTGTGATTTTAGCCTTTTTTAAACCCCCAAAAAGCTTCCCTAGCCCCTATTTGGCCTTGCGCACAGATGAGAAGGGCTTAGTGAGCCTAGACTTTGTAACACAAGTGCAAAGCACCCCAAAGCCTAATATTCTCATGCAAGCGGTGTTAGAGGCTTTAGAGGGCTATTTTAGCGGGGGGCTTAAAAACTTTGATTTGCCCTTAAGTTTAGAGGGTTCGCCCTTTGAAAAACAAGTTTGGCATGCTTTGCAAAATATCCCCTACGCCCAAACACGCACTTACCAAGAAATCGCCCAAGCCATTAACAAGCCTAAGGCTTACCGCGCTGTGGGGAATGCTAACCACAAAAACCCATGCCCCATTGTGATCCCATGCCACCGGGTTTTACCCAAAAATGGAGGCTTGGGGGGCTATGGGGGCGGCACAGAGACCAAAGAATGGCTTTTAGGGCATGAAAAAAAGGTGTTGGGGCAATAGGGTTTGTGTCTTTCTACCTTGACATGCCTGCCCTGCTTGGCTATGATAGTTGTTTAAGACTAGGGAGAGTGCATGCAAGAGGGTGATAGAATTTTTGTAGCAGGGCATAGGGGCTTGGTGGGGCGCGCGCTAGTGGCAACTTTGCAAGAGCAGGGTTACACTAACTTAATTTTAAAAACCCATTCTGAGTTAGATTTGACACAGCAAAGCGCAGTCGAACAATTTTTTGAGATAGAACGCCCCGATGTCGTCATTTTAGCCGCGGCCAAAGTGGGGGGGATTTTAGCCAATAACATCTATCGCGCGGAGTTTATCTACCAAAACTTAGCCATCCAAACCAATACGATCCACTGCGCTTACAAGTATGGAGTTAAAAAACTCCTCTTTTTGGGCTCCACTTGCATTTACCCTAAAGAGTGCCCCCAGCCTATTAAAGAGCAAGCCCTTTTAACTAGCCCTTTAGAGCCCACTAACGAACCCTACGCTATTGCTAAGATTGCGGGCTTGAAGATGTGTGAAGCCTACAACGCCCAATATGGCACGCATTTTATTTCTGCGATGCCCACCAATTTATACGGCGAGCATGATAACTTCGATCTGCAAAACTCCCATGTCCTGCCCGCGCTTTTGCGCAAAATGCACCTAGCCCATTTGCTAGAGAACAAGTGCCTAGATTTGGTGTTGCAGGATTTGCAAGTGTCTAACCAGCAAGAAGCCTTAAATCTCTTAGAACAACACGGGGTGAGTGCGCAAGGGGTGCAAATTTGGGGCAGCGGCGCGCCTAGACGCGAGTTTTTGCATGTGCGCGATTTAGCTCGGGGGTGTGTATTTCTCTTGCAACACCAACAAGCCAGCTCTACGCTCAATCATACCAACATCGGCACGGGGGAGGATATTAGCATTAAAGACTTGGCTAACTTGATTAAAGAGATTGTCGGCTTTAAGGGAGAGTTGGTGTTTGACACTTCTAAGCCCGATGGGACTTTATTAAAGTGTAGCGATGTGAGTAAGATCGCCCGCTTGGGTTGGCGGGCAAGTATCCCCTTAAGAAGAGGCATTGAAGAAGTGTATCAATGGTATCAAAACAAGTAGGGCTGTTACTGGCATCTTAGAGGCACTGAAAAAGCTAGGGTAACTTGGGTTACCAAACTGCCTCAAATGCCGATGCGTTTCCACACACGGGGATTTATGTCGGCGGGGGGCAAATTGTGCATTGACCGGCAAGTTTAAACAAAAGCCCGCCCATCTGGGTGGGTGATTCACCCCCTATTGATACCATGTGGGGATTTTGGTGGGCTATTGTGCTTGGATACATCCTAATATGGACATTCCCATCTCCCACCAATTCTTGGAGCTTTTTTTGGGGGAGTATTTTCTTGGGTGGGTTTTAGAAGCGGGTTGGCTAAGTTGATACGCGCCTGCTCTAAATCCCTAGCCCCTTAACACGCTCCTAGCTAAACGGCACGCCCGCTTGGTGGTTTTGATTTCATCTAGTTTTAATGGGGGTATGCTCATCAACCGTTGCCTTAATGCGTTGCTCCATTTTTAATCACTCTCACCCTCTTGTTGCTTAGCTAATGCCTCATGGCTAACTTGGTCTTTGGCAGATCATCATGTGGCTTCCCCCCTCAATCTCTCTAATCAGGGCTTTGGTGGCGTTGTTTTTTAATTTGAAATGTTAATAAAAAGTTAGACCCGCTTTACAAAGAGAAACGGCGATTACAGCTAGAGGAGAATTTAAACAACAAAGAAGCCAAAGAACTAAGACGCAAGATGAAGGCGATCGCTCAAGAGTCGGATTTAGATAGCAGTTTGCTCACTTCGTTTAAACTCACTTCGTCGCAAGAATCACCGCACCAGTCTGTAGTGGTGAAAAAATCTTTAACAGAATTAAACGAAAACCAAGAGCCTTTATTAAAATCAAATTCAAAACCCGGGACTTCAGAGTCAGGCACAGCATATAAGCACCTAGATTCAAAATTAAACCAAAAATCCACATCTTTAACCGGTGGCAAGGGGATAGATTCAGACATGCAAACTCCTTTAGATAAAAATACCAAACCCCCGCTTAAAGTGCAAACACGGTCATGGGGGGATGAAACCAATGCAGAGCCTGAAGAGATTGTTAAAATTGTCAGACAGACTTTTAGCCTTAAGAGTGTGCCAGACTACAAAAGATATGTAAAGCAAAATACAGAATGGATTGCAGAGCACACCCAAATACTCAAAGACTTGGATACAGAACACGCACAGATGCTAGAGGGCACACATAGCCAATACAGAGCAGGCGACCCTGAACACAATAATAAAGTGATTGCCTCTATTCAAGCCAAAAGAAAAAGCACGCAAGAATTCATCGCAAGTTCTGAGTTTTTTAAAAAGGATTTTCAAGCCAAATTAGACGCATACCATACTTGGCGGAGTGTTAAAGACAAATTGACTCCTTTAGAAAAGCTCAAAGTGAGATTTTATGACGCAACTGAAGAGATACGGATACCGATGTATAGCATAAGATATAACCCGATTTACTTAGAAAAGCTGCGCAAGTGGGCAAATTCAGAAGCAGAACTAGCGGGCTTAACTGAGGCGGACTTGTCTATGCATTTGCATTCACTGCAATACAACTTCCCCACCATCAATGAACGCCTTAAAAAGCTTAATGTTCTTGTTAAGAGAATGCGCGCACTAGATGAAAATAGCATCACGCCCAAAATGCAGGCTAACTTGCAAGAGTTAGAGCAAAAGGGCGCGCAACAACAAGAGGAGCTAGCAGAGATGGAAAAGTTATTTAACGCAGTGGTGGCTAAGTGGGAGAAAATCCACAACAAAAAAGCCCCCAATGCGCATTTTAATCCCAAAAAGCCTAAGAGTAGAGAGTAATGCTCACCCCCTACCTTAACCAAGTTTTCAACGCTGACGCTTTGGAGTTTATGGCTAAATTGCCTGATAGTTGTATTGATTGTGTGCTCATTGATCCGCCTTATTGTTCAGGGGGTGTGAAATCTTTAGCCGAGCGGGCTAAAAGCACGAATGATAAATATTTGCTAGTCCGCAAAAATGGGAAAGCTTACCCCGAGTTTTTAGGCGATGGCAAAGACCAACGCGTGTGGATTACTTGGATAGGCTTTATCTTTGCCCAAATTGAAAGATTATTAAAGCCTGGTGGCTACTTTTTTAGTTTCATTGATTGGCGCATGTTGCCCGCTTTATCTGATGCGGTCCAGTTAGCGGATTTGGCTTGGAGAGGTGTGATAGTGTGGGATAAGGGCAGGGGTGCTAGACCCTTTCCCAATGGCTTTAAACAACAATGCGAGTTTATTGTTTGGGGCACTAAGGGGGAATTACCCAGCTATGAGAGAAAAAGGGAAGCAGATTACCACTATGGCTACATTGAGGCTAGAACCCCTATCAAT
>NZ_FZLB01000096.1:0-8798 GCF_900196775.1 Helicobacter bizzozeronii | reverse complement strand
CCTCCCCCCAAACCCACCCCACTAGATGATAAAAATGACAAAATCGCCGAGATCAAAGAGCAGTTATGCACGCTTTTAGGCTATCTGCCCTACCAAATCGATCAAGTTAAAGTAGAATTATGCGATTCTAACACGCTTTACATTGAGCTTAACGGACCTGATTCGGCATTGGTGATTGGGGAAAAGGGGTACCGATTCAACGCCCTATCCTATTTGCTCTTTAATTGGCTTCACCAAAAATACGGCTACAATGTCCGCCTAGAAGTGGCACACTTCTTAAAAGATCAAGAGGAGATGATGGAGTCCTATTTGCAAGGCATTATCATGCAAATCCATGAAGTGGGCAAGGCACAGACCAAGCCCCTAGATGGCATGTTGATCCACATCGCCCTCAAACGGCTACGCGAAACTTTCCCCAACAAACACATCACATGCCAAACCAATAGCAGTAATGAGCGTTTTGTTGTGATTAATGACTTCAAATAGCACCATTGTCGCCATTGCGACCACGCCCGGACAAGGCGCGATCGCCATTGTTAAGATGAGCGGCGATCAAAGTTTAGCCATTTTGCGCAAGCTCACACACAAAGAACATTTCACCCCTAGACTTGCTACGCTGGTGGGTGTCCATGATTTACAAGGCGATTTGTTGGACACTTGCCTAGCCCTTTATTTTAAAGCCCCGCATAGCTACACGGGCGAGGAGGTCGTGGAAATCCAATGCCATGGGGGGATTGTGGTAACACGGCTCATTTTGCAAGCTTGTTTGGCTCAAGGGGCATGCTTGGCACAAGCAGGAGAGTTTAGCAAAAGGGCGTTTCTAAATGGGCGGCTGGATTTTTCCCAAGTGCAGGCATTAGCAAAACTCATAGAAGCCAAGAGCGAAAAGGGTGCCAAAATGATGGCTAAACAGCTCAAAGGCGCGTTAAAAGACTTCGTGCAGAGCACACGCACCGCCCTTTTAGAATTGCTAGCCAGTAGCGAGGTGTTGATCGATTATGCTGAGGAAGATTTGCCCCTAGATTTGGGCACCACCATGCAGGCAAAATTACACGCCACTTTAGAGAAATTACAAGGCATTTTAGAGTTTTCCAAATCCCAAAGCGCGCGCTTGGAGGGCTATAAACTCTGCATTGTGGGCAAGCCCAATGTGGGCAAAAGCTCATTTTTAAACGCCCTACTCTTAGAGGAACGCGCCTTAGTGAGCCCAATAGCGGGCACAACCAGAGATAGCATTGAGGAGGTCATTAGCCTTTATGGGAGTTGCTTAAAAATCATCGACACAGCCGGGATTAGGCATGCCAGCGATGCAATCGAGTCTTTAGGGATTGCCAAAAGTTTAAAGAGCATGCAAGAGAGTGATATTATTTTAGCCCTTTTTGATCTCTCTGCTCCCCTAGATAGCCAAGATCAACATATCTTAGAGCTCTTAGGGGCACAAAAGGACAAAATCATAGGCGTTATCTTCAATAAAGATGATTGCCCCCAAGAGCTAGACACACAAGCCCTTTTAAATGCCCTGCCTCCTAGCCTACCACCCCTCAAACTCAACACCAAACAACCCTGCTTGCCCTTACTAAAGGACCTGCTAAAGCCCCTCTTTGCAGAGGATAACCCCAATGAAAGCGTGATTCTAGCCAGCCTAACCCAGCAACAAGCCCTAGAGCAGACCATCACGCATTTAACAAGTGCCACCCACACGCTAGCAAGCCTAGAGCTAGAGTTATTTTCCTACCACCTCAAAGATGCCCTAGAGAGTTTGGGGCAGATCACACAACCCTACCAAGTGGAGGAGTTGTTAGATACCCTCTTTTCTAGTTTCTGTCTGGGCAAGTGATCAAAATATCCAGCCATAGTTAAAGAAAATATTAAAATGACTCGGGCCCTCTTTGATGAACAAGGAGCCCTCTAAAAGACTGGTGTTGATTTTAGCGTTTAGATTAATGGGGATGAGGGGGATAGCGATCCCTATGCTGTATTTGGAATGTTTGTAGCGGTAGTTAAAACCTGTGGCAACATCTAAGTTCCCGCTATTGGCAAAGGCGATGGTGTTGAGCGCATAGCCCTTCCACAACGCCCTAAGCCCGCCAAAAATCCCAAAGGCGCTTTTGAGCACCTTGAGTTTGTGGGTGTTTTTCTTGTGTTTGTAGCGTTTGTGGGTGTAGGTGGTGGTGAAATCAAAGAGCATATCCACGCCCACGCCCAAAGCGACTTGGTTAATGCGTTTGATAAAGCCCGTCTTTTTGGAGAAGTTGTAATTAAAAATGCCATAGTAGGAGAGCCCAAACCAGTTGGTCCAGTATTGTTGGTAACCGCCCTTGAGATTAAAACCCACAATGGCAGCCTTGTTAGAGATGTTGGTAGAGGTCATGTTTTCTAAGGTTTTCATGAAGTCAGAAAGATAGGTCGGCGCGCTCATTGTGGCGATTTTATCGTAATTAATGGGGAGTTTGTTATCCCGCCCCAATTGCGACCACACCGTGCCACTCACCCCGATCATGCCTGCACGGACACCCTGCCCCCCAATATCATACCAACGCCCATTGGGGATACTGCACTGCGCTGTAGGCGTGGCGGTGCAAGGATCAATGACTTCGGCACTCTTTTTTAATTGGTTACCATTGTAGTTGTAGTACCCATTTTGGTAGGTCATGTTCCCATCGTGGCTATAACCCATAGTATGCCCGTATTCATGCAAAATGGTTTCCATATTATTAGGGACATTATCCGTTGGGCTCAGATTGTATTCAGAAGTCTTAAACTTTAGGAGATAGGGCACTACGCCATACATCCCCGGCCCTGCTAATCCATCATATCCACTTGTGGGGCGGAGAATGCCCACATCTAAGCGGTTTGCTTTGGTATAGGTGTTATAGACCTCTTGGTTGGTGAGTGCCTTAACATCGGGGTATGTCTTTTGCCAGCTTTGTAAAGTCCCATCGGGGTTTCTAGGGATGGCTACAGAGTTTTGGATAGCAGTATTCCCATTTTGCTCTGGACCATTGGCAAAATTAAATTGTGTGTTTAGAATAGCATCTTTAAATTCTGTAGAACTGAATAGATAACTCAGATTTAAAAAAGCACTCATATAGCCCTTGGCATCCTCAGGGCTGATCACCCCCCAAGCACCCGCAGCCCTACCCACCTTTTCAAAACTCCCGTAAATATCCACCCAAATTTTGTCAAGTGCCGTGATCACCCGAGCGGTCTCGGCATCTGAAGTGGGCGAGGGGGCGATGCTAAATGCGGATTGTGCATTCCCGCTATTTTGGGCAATTTGGGGCAAATAACGCAATTTGATCGCGCTTTGGGTGAATTGGGGCAGGTCTTCAATGGTGGCGACTTGGACTTTTTGCCCATTGGCTAGTTGCATATAGACCGCAACATTTTTAAAGTTATAGGCGGTCATGTTTTTGATTTGTAGGGCATTGTTGGCGACACTAACACTAATGGGCTTGAGCGTGCTAAACTTTTGCCCAATAAGGTTTTCAGTGGTAAAAACCGGGGAGGCATTGCGCATGAATAGTGCCGAACAGATCACCCCCACCCCACTACAAGGGGACTTTTCCTCTAGTTTTTCATGTGTTTCAATCAAGCCCGTCATCAGCCCGCCCTCCACAAAGTAGCCATCTTTGGGGTGGGCAAAAATCTCCTCACCCAAAAGGCCTAGCAGACCAAAAAAACCTAAAGACCAATTTTTGCGTGTATTCATGGGAAGACCTCTGGGAACCCATAAGCATTGAGCTTATTAGTAGAATTTTTAAGATAAGGGAAAGCCCTTTGAATCTGGGCTAAAAGGGCAGAACCCATCGCCATGGTTTCATTTAAAAAGCCTAAATGGCGGGTGAGCTCTAAGAGCAATTCAAGCTGGAGACTCTGGGCTCTTTGGTGGTAGCGAGCATAGGCGCGCGCTTGATCGCGTTCATCTTGGGCACTTTGTAATTGTTGGGCTAGCTGGGTGTTAAGCTGGCTTAACTGGGTGCTTAGGCGTGTGCTGGGGAGTTCTTGGTGCAGTTGTTCTAAGCGTTTGGCAAGTGGGGCAAGTTTGGCTTGTAGGTCTTGTTCCTGGGCGATCTGATCGTGTTTGGAATTTGCCTGCCTAGTTTGATAGAGGGTTTGGAACTGCTTAAAATCACCTGCTAGCAACGCCTTTTGCATGTGTTTGAGTTGGGCATGGGAATTTTCTTGTTTTTTTATTTGTTGGAGCCTTTGGCAGACCAGCGCACTTAAATGCGGCGTGCTCAAAGCTACTTGGGTATTTTCTAAAAGTTTTTGGGTTTTGTGGGCTTGGGGGTGGTTGGAATCTGTGATGGTGGCATTGCTAAAATCAAGCCATGGGCATTCTTGTTGTAGCCGTGTCATTTGGGCTTGTTCTAATTGGGTGTAGCGTTGGCTTAGGGCTTGTAGCTGGTTTTGGTGGGCTTGCATGCGCTCTAGGTCTGTTTGCAAGGAAGCTAGCATGGGTTCTAGTTGGGGGAGTGTGTTGGCTTGCATAAAGTCTTGGGTCTCTCTTAGAGTCTGTTGGGCTTGTTTGAGGGTGTTGATTTGGTTTTGGGCAAGCTGGAGTAAATGGCTGGTGTGCCCTAATTGTTCTTGCATTTTGGCAATCATCGTGCCCTCATTGGCATTAGAGGTCGCTAGCTTGGCATTGGCTGCCGTGTCTAGGGTGATCATGGCTGCCCCTTGCGCTAATAAGGGCAATAGGAAGAGTAAAAATCTCATGCAAATTGGTTCAAAATCGCGCCTAAATTAACCCCATTGATGATACTCTTGTCGTATTTGCCCTTGATTTTGAGCGCACCATTGATCAAAACCTCGCTACTAATGCCATGGATGATGGAGATTTTGGCTTCCAAAAAGGCGTTGAGCTGATCGCAAAATTTGATCAAGCTCCCACACACGCTATTTAAATGATCGTGGTTGTGTTGCTCCCAAAACTTTGCATCGCTGGACACAAAGATAACTTCTTGGGTTTGGGGGTCTTTGTAGCGGTTATCAAATTCGCGTTGCGTGAAATAACGCAAATCTGCCTCTAGGCTGGGGACATGTTGGTAAATCTCCTCCATCGCTTGGGCTTCTAGTTCTTTTAAATAGGAATCCAAGCCAGCCACGCCGTGCTTGATGGGGGAGATGATGTCCCGGGTTAAAATCTCAGGCAAATCATGGAAGAGTCCGCCCAAAAAGTGATTGACCCGCATGGTCTCACAAGCCTTCAAATCAAAACTGAGCAAAAAGGCACAAAGGGCGACACAAAGGGTGTGCCCTAGCACGCTGGTAGCGGGCACCCGGGGGGTTTGAGTCCAACGCTTTTGGAAGCGCAACTGCCCCAAAGTGGAGGCCAGCCATTCCAAATTAGAATCGCCAAACAAAGGGGCGTGTTGCTTGAAGGTGTGATCTAGGGAATCTTTGATCTTTTGTAAGCCATGGGCTCTGGGATTGGCGCGGTTAAAATAATAGATCATGTCAAATTCCCACACCGAAACATAGTCATGGGCGGCTCTGAGCAACTCGTATTCGCAATCGCAAGGCGGATGGCAAAGATAGTGGTGCATGCCAGAAAAGAGATCATAGCCTTGCACTTCCTCTTGTAACTCTTGTTGGACATAGTCGGCTAGGGCTTGGCGGTGATCTTTTAAGAGTTTGTGGTAAATGGGGGATTTAATGTCGGTGAGCACCACACGGCTTAAAAACTCAAAGCAAAAATAGGTGATGAGGCGATCGTAGTTGATGGGTTCTTTAGAATGCTTGGCAAGCAAAACCACCACCATGGCTTTATGGGCTTGCTTGTCCAGCTCGCTAAACTCAATGGGGCAGGCTTGATCGTTCCAACGGCAAATGGAAGCCGCCACAAACAAACGCCTTAATAACTTGGCGTTGAGGTGGGGTTTATGGCTACCATCCATCATTTTAAAGGTATTTGGGCACAGATTGGCTAAGGAGGGTTTCTAGTTTCTCATCAGCGGTTGGCTCACCAATGGCACTAAATTTCCATTCCCCATTGTGTTTGTAAAGCTTGCCCAAAATCATCGCCTCTTTGCCCGCAAAGGTGGCATCTTTGGCGACATTGTAGGTTGCAAAGATCGTATTTACACGATCGGGCGTGCCCTCATAGAGGCGGATACTGGCAAAGGGGATTTGATCAAAGTTAATGTGCGTGTAGGAATTGAGCACGAACACTAGTTGTTCCACAGCAGGATCTAGGCTCTCTAGGGCAATGCTGATCACTTCATTATCCAGCCCATCATCTCCGCCCACATCGCCGGTGCGATCATCCCCGCTGTGTTGGATGCCATTTGCCTTTTGCTTGCCAAAATACACGCAATCCACCAACTTTTGACCCGCAAAGAGCGCTACGCTCAAATCCAAATCCACCGCTTCGGTCTTGGTGTTGCCAAAAAAGCCTTTTTTGCTAATTGCCCCCCAATTAGCCCCCACGCAAAAGGACTTCAAAGAACTCCCATCCTCTTTTTTTAAAGAAACCTTTTGTCCTTTAACTAGACTAATCGCCATCAATCCTCCTAGACATTCACGCCAAATTGCTTACAAAAGCCAGCCAAGCCTTCCTTAAAGCCCGTCCCCACAGCGGCAAATTTCCATTCTTCGCCATCTTTATACACACGCCCAAAACTAATGGCTGTTTCCACTGAAAAATCTTCCTCTAGGTCATAGCGCACAATTTCCTTGCCATCGCTTTCATCCACCACACGCACAAAAGCATGCCTGACCATGCCAAAATTTTGTTTGCGCACATCGGCTTCATGGATGGTAACCACAATGTTAATTTCTTTCACATCGCTAGAAACTTTGGCCAAATCAATTTTAATGGATTCATCATCGCCCTCGCCCTCACCGGTGCGGTTATCGCCCGTATGCACCACAGAACCATCTTTGCTGGTCAAATTATTGTAAAACACAAAGTTTTTATCATCATTGACTTTACCGCTACTATCGGTCAAAAATACAGAGGCATCTAGGTCAAAATCCACCCCCGTATCGCTGGCATTCACATCCCAGCCCAAACCAACAAGAATTTTAGACAAACCGGGTTTTTCCTTGCTCAGTGAGACACGCCCACCTTTAACTAGACTAACTGACATTGTTGTTCCTTATATTTGAGATAGGCAACCATTGTAGCATAAAGTCTATTTTTTTTGGTCTGCAATGCTCCCTAGAGGCTAAGATATCTGTTACTAATCCACCACAATAGGCATGATCAAGGTGCGGAATCCCCCCTTTTCGATCATAAAGGGCATGTTTTTTTCATTGAGCAAGAGATCAAAAGTGGGGGTGCTCAACGCATTGAGCGCATCTAAAAGATAGCGTGCATGGGCATGCAAGATAAACCCATCTAGGGGCGTGCTGGTTTCCATAGAGGTTTCGGCAAAATTATGGGGAGTTGCGCTCAAACTGCTCTCACTTTGCATGGATTTGAACTCCACGCGTTCAGGGTAAAAGGCGATTTGGATACTGGGGCTGAGGGTATGGACAATTTGCACCCCATCTTTGAAGTCTTGAGTTTTGAGCTCGACCTTGTGGGTGAATTCTTGGGGGATGATCTGTTGGTAATTGGGGTATTTCCCGCTAATGAGGCGTGTATAGAGCAACAAAGACTCGTTTTTGAAAAAAAGCATGGTCGATTTGGAGGCAGAATCAGCTAGATTGGGTTTTTCATAGAACATGTCAAAATCGCCCTTTGAAAATAGTTTCACCACCTCCAAAAGGGCGCGTTTGGGGAGGATAAATTCCAAGGCGGGGTTTTCTTTGGCAGGCATGTGATCGGGGTCAATTTGCACTAAAGAAAGGCGGCGGGTGTCTGTAGCCACTAGTTCTAAGCGTTCTTCAAAGACCAAGAGTGCTCCGCTAAATTCGTATTTGGGTTCATTGACATTGATCACATTGCTTAATTTTTTGAGCTGATCGCTGAGTGCCGTGTCGCTAAAGTGCAAAGAGGGGAGGTTTTCAGGCGTGGGGAAGGGCGGGAAGTGGGCGCGATCAAAGAGGGGGAGCTTGAATTTGGAGCGTTTGAAACTCAAATGCACAAAATCCTCGCCCTCTTTGGTGTGCAAAACTAATTCGCCCGATCCTAGTTTGGACACGATGTCTAAAAAATGCTTGGCATTGAGCGTGGCACTGCCCTCTTCCTCAATGGCACTTGTGATCTGTAAGCTCAAACCCATTTCCAAATCATTGGCTTCTAGGTGCAGAGTTTCCCCTTGGGCTTCAATGAGCACATGGGAGGTGATATTGCTCATGTCTTTTTTGTCGGTGAAGGCAATCAAACTTTTGAGCGCGTCCTCTAAAAGCGTTTTTTCAATGACAATTTTCACAGCGATCCTTTAAGAGATAAGATTAATATTAAACACCAAAGCCGATGTTTTTGGCTTGATCAAAATTCCCCTGCTTTTCTTTTTTGATCTCGACTAAAAAATCCTCTAGGCTAAAGAGGGGATTGGGGTAGGTTGCTACCTTGCATGCCGTGTTTTTCACAATCAAGGCAATTTGCCCCCCGGTTAGGGAGTGGCGCGCTAGGGTGTGGGCTAGACTCTCTAGGGTGTGGGAGGGGGCATAGGGGGCATTGCTGGGGAGGTATTTTTGCCATAATTGCACGCGTTGCTCGAAGGTGGGGGGCTTAAATTCGATCTTGTGGTTAAAGCGGCGTGAAAAGGCGGCATCAAGGGTTTCTAATAAATTCGTGGTGGCGATCAAAACACCCTCAAACTTTTCAATCTGGTGTAAAAAGATATTTTGCATTTGGTTATGCATTTTGTCCGCCCCGCTACTGGCAGTCGTGCGTGTGC
>NZ_FZLB01000067.1:0-4665 GCF_900196775.1 Helicobacter bizzozeronii | reverse complement strand
GGGGGGTGATGCCCTCCAAGAGGAAATTAGCGGTTTAAGCACCAAGTTTAACCAACTCTTAGATACGCTCAACACCTTTAACAAAACCCTAGAAGAGGCTTACCACCAAAGCGCAGAAGATGACACAGAGTTAGAAGATGCCCTAGCGCAATTTAAAAAACTCAAAGTCAAAACAAGCACCCATTTAAGTGCCCTAAGCCACGCCACAGAGGGCGCGCAAGTTTCAGAAAATGCGAACAGATTGTCTAAATCTTTGGAGGATTTAGAGATATTGTTAGAAGCCCTCCAAGCTAACCACCAATCTTGGTTTAAAAACACACCTCCAAACCCTAGCCAAGAAACCCCCAAAACCTCACAGACTGAATCTACACCCGGTGATAACACCCCGCAAGTCAAACCCTTATGGAAATATGGGTCTAACACCCTGCAAGCTTTTCAAGATTACATGAAGGCTAAAGACTTGGGGAGTGCTGGAGCTTGGCTAGAGTTAGGCAAAATGGCAGTGGAGGGCATCGTTTTATACCCGGATAACCATGTCGCTATGCGTTGTTTTGAAAAGGCGATTGAGTTAGGCTCAGTGGGGGCAATGGTGGAACTGGGCAAGCTGTATATGGAAAATGGGGACACGCAAATACTGGAGTATGGGAGTGGGGAGGTGATTAGCGGGCAAGAGGTGGTCAATGCGCTTAAGCCTTTGAATGACGATGTAGAAAGTGAGGATTATTTAGAAATCCTCAAGGCTTGCCAAGTCTTTAAAGATAAAAGCGTTTTTGGTTGCGAGCAAAAAGCAAAGGAGCTTTTTGAAAAAGCGGTCAGCTTAGGCGAGGGGAGGGGGTATTTTGCGCTAGGGGAAATGTTTCAATACGAGGATGAGGACAGAGCAAAGGAGTATTACAACCAAGCCATTAGGCTTTTAAAACCCCAAGCTGAGAGGGGCGATGGGGAGGCTTGCGCATTAATGGGTGAAGCCTTAAAAGAAAGCGCAGGGTTTGGTAATCAAGAAAGCATGCAACTTTACCATAGGGCTATTGATTTAGGCTATGCCGATGGATATAGCTATTTGGCTGATTTTGTCTATGCTAACATGCTTGGGTCTGGGCACACAATGCAAGAAAGAGAAGAAAAGCGCAATGGCTATTTCAAGCAGGGAGCCAAGCTAGGTAGCGGAGAGTGCGCTAGGGGGTTGCGCCCTTTAATTGACAACTTACCCTATGAGGGTAGAGATGATTTGGGGGATTTTGAATTAGCAGTCGAGCAATCCATAGAGCTTATGGATAGACTCATGGAATGCCTGAAATTGCAGGAATTTGTCGCCTTGCATTGCAGACACCACAGAGTGTTTCTAAGCTTTTTATACAGCTTAAGTTTGGCAAGAGCGATCAATATGCGTATTGGTTTAGGGGAAATTGAGCGTTACCAACACTTCCTAGAGCTTGCCAAAAGTAAAATCTATGAAATTGCCGATGCTTTAGTCCGCCCAAACGCTTGGTTTGCAGAGAGTGCTGGAAAAAATCGTAATTATTTTGATGGTCTCTTTCGTCTTGTCCATAGCGATCTTAGAATATTTGCAAAACCCTATGATGATGGCTATAAGAAAGTGAATGCTGATGGGGAAGTTGAGTTAGACTTTTAATCTGCTTTCAAACCACAAGGTCAGCGCACAAGCTAGCCCTCTAGTTTCTGCTAGGGGTTTTAGTTGTAAAACCCAACCAACACGCCTAGATAGATTGTGTTTTTGTTTTGCTATAATCGTGCCATATCAAAACCCCAAGGGGAAGATGAAAAAGGCTGTTTTGGTTGGTGTTGCTTGTTTTGCACTGTGTGGCTTGCACGCTTCAAAATCCAAACAGCGCACACAAATACGCCATCAAGCACCCCTAGATGGGTACTCTTTAGAAGTTAAGGATCACTTAGGCAGTTATACTTTAATTTCTAACCCCCAACTCACCTTGCAAGCTAATCAAACCCTAGAGCAAGCCTTGCAAAATGTCCCGGGGGTGCGTGTTTTTAACGCCACAGGTGTGGGGGCGATGCCCAGTTTTTCTATGCGGGGTTTGGGTGGGGGGTATGGGCGTGGCGGGCTTGTCTTGCTCAATCATATCCCCCTAGAGGCCGCACCCTATGGACTCATCGGGCTTTTTATTTTCCCCGCGACTTTGCAGATGAGCGATCAAATCAGCGTGATCAAGGGGGGGCAGGGCGTGCAATATGGCCCTAATGCCTTTGGGGGCGTGATCAACATCAGCACCAAACCCATCGCAAAAGAATGGACCAACCAAATTGCCCAGCGGGTAACCTTTTGGGAGCGTTCGCTAAAAAATTTCATCTCGCCTTTTTCTTTTAGTAAAAATGTGGGCAATAGCTTTTTATACAACACTTATTTGCGATCGGGGGGCATGTTTAACCGGTTTGTGGGGGTGCAAGCACAAGCCAATTTCATAACCGGGCAGGGCTTTAGATACCACAGCCCGGCTACGATTCAAAATTATTTATTTGATGGGATTTACCAGATCAACCCTCATAATAAACTCACGGCTTCTTTCCAATATTATAAATTTTCTTTGCACGATCCGGGGTCTTTGAGCCCACAGGCTTACGCCCAAAACTATTTCCAAAACGATCGCCCCTATAACACCAAGGGCGCAGAGGCGATGCGTTGGAGTGCGATTTATCAAAGTTCTTTTAAGGGCAAGATAAGTGGGGATTTTAGCCTCACCTACTTTGGGCATAAAATGCAAAGTGCTTTCCAGTGGGATTCTAATTATTTAAATGCCAATAGCAACCCGGCTAGAGGGCTTGTTTATACAAATGACAATTATGCGGGGTTTTTCACCACCCAACGCAAGGGGTATTTCACACTCAATGCCCTAGAACCTAACCTGCGTTTAAATATCTCTAGCAAAAAGATTCAGCAAACCCTGCAAGTGGGCATGCGCTTGATGATGAATGACATCAAGCTAACTAAATCTATTTGCCATGCCTTTAAAAACAACCCATGCAGCCAAAACCCCACACCGACCAATAGCCCTGAATTATTGGATCGCTACCTAGCCACTTATGTGAGCGATAAAATGGAATTTTTACAAGGCAAACTCACCCTAGCCCCCGGATTGCGCTACACCTTTTTAAATGACCAACTTGCACCAAAAGACACCATCTACAAAATACACCAAAGTGTGTGGAGTCCGGCATTTAATATCGGTTATAAGCCCTTAACAGATTGGCTCTTATATGCCAATTACCGCCGTAGTTTTATCCCGCCACAAGAGCGTATGGTCGAACCCTTCAGCCCAAGCACCCAGATTTTTAATCAAATTGAGATCGGCTCACGCTATGCCTATCAAAACCAACTCAGCCTCAATGCCACCTATTTTCTTATTTTTGCCCACAATTACTACGCTTGGGGGAGTAACCAACCCATTAACGCCCGCTCTCAGGGCTTGGAATTAGAACTTGACTACGCCCCTATTAGAGGCCTGCAGTTGCATTTGGCTTATACCTACATTAATGCGCTTGTGAGTAGTCATGTGTGGGGTAGTCTTGAAGGGTTTTCATCCTCTTTTGATCTCAAGGGCAAGCAATTACCCTATGTCAGCCCGCACCAATTCATTTTGGATATGCGCTACACCTACAAAAAAACCACTTTGGGTTTGAGCAGTTATTTTTATAGCCCTGCTTATTCTTCTATGCTCAACCAATCCCAATCAAAGACCACTTGTTTCCCCACCCATCCCCACCAAGCAGAGGGCGTGTCTTATGGTTGTAATAGTGTGGGGCTCTTGCCTTGGTATTGGATTTGGAATATCCAGTTAAGCCAAATCTTTTGGGAGAGCGGGCGGCATAAAATTGTGGGGAGCTTGCAGGTCAATAATATCTTGGGGATGCCATACTACTTTAGAGGCTTAGAGACCAGCCCCACTGGTAGAGAACCAGGCCCGGGGCGCTCCGTAACGGCGTATTTGAGCTACCGGTTTTAGGGTTTTGCACCTATAGCTGGGAAAATTAGGTTAGTTTTGCTATAAATCCTTTTAGAAGTTCAAATAGGAGAATAGATGAGTGAGGTTAGTGGTTTGTTGGCGCGCATCCAGCAGTCTTTAAAGTGGTTTAAACAAAAGCTATTGGGGAGTGTAGAGCGCAGGCTCGAGTATTTCGAATATAAAATGTCAGTGAGCCATATGATCGCAAGTTGTGTGCGCCATCCTGAGGATCGTGTCTTGCTCTACACAGCCCTCATTAATAGTGATGGCGTGCATGCAAAAACACGAGTCGTGATTGATTTGCGTCCTAGTTGCGTGGAGATGATGGACGCGTATTTAAATTTAGTGCGCCCGGTTGCCATGTCTAATTTGATCCGCATCGCCACTCAGGGTGATGGCGGGTATGTGATGTCCCCCCCCCACCCCCCCCCCCCCACCCGCCCCCCACACCCCACCCTACACGGCCCACCAAAACCGCCCCCCCGGGCTTGCGGAGGGCCAGAAGAGGCAGTCGGAGTGTGGCGTTGTGGTCGACGTTATCTAATAATTCCCTATCGCCACTATTTCACTCTTACTATATAAACTTTCTGTACTCTACAAATTAATACAAACACCCACACCACAAAAAAAACAACGCAAAAACACAAAATAAACAACACCTCACACAAATACATACAAATAATACACA
>NZ_FZLB01000015.1:0-11278 GCF_900196775.1 Helicobacter bizzozeronii | reverse complement strand
GGAGTCTTACATTCCCTATTGCTAAGGTTGATGCCCCAACCCCAAGGGTATTACTCCTTGATTGCACAAATATTAGCACAGCCATGCTGGTGCTAGCCTTATATCCCCATAGCTAAAGCTAGGGGCTTTACGGCGCGGTTGGTAAGTATCAACACAAGAGATCAAAAACACGATAACCCAAGGAAAGCCGGGGGAGCCCCCGTTTTAACTTCGCTTTCACTCTTGCATAGATACGGTAAAAAGTTTCTTAACTTTTGGGTTTTTCTATATCTCTCCGCAAGAGCTTACCCACACTATTAAGGAGATTGTTGTGAGCCTTAAGCTGTGTGGCTTTTAGATAGCCTCAAAGCCTGCAAACCAAAGCCAAGTTTTTTCAACACCTGCATAAACTCTAAGGTGTCGCCCTCAAAAGCAGAGAGGTCAATGCCCTTAATGCCCTTCGACTCAGCGATAATCTCTAAAGCGTCTTTGAGTTCCGCCATGTCGCCATCCGCTAAAACAGCGTTAAGGTAAGATAAGCGCACTTGATCGGAGTCTAAGAACTCGGCCGCATTAAAGGGTTTAAAGGTTACGGGCATGGATAATCCTTTAAGATTTTTTGTGCCCTCATTATATCCTTTTGTTGCGTGCTTTTATTGCCCCCGCACAATAAAATTACCAACACCTCGCCCCGTTTAGCCATATACAGACGGTAGCCTGCACCCGTGTGGATACGCATCTCAAAGATTTGACCCGTGATGTGCTTGTGATCGCCAAAATGCCCGTTATTTTTTAAGTTCTGTATGCGGCGTGTGATCGCACTTTTTCCGTTTAAATCTTTGAGGTTCTTTAGCCATTTTTCAAATTCGCTTGATATTTGTACTTTTCCATACTCCATTTTAGTGTAAAAACGCCTATTTTTGGGCTTTAAAGCCATAAATTTACATAGGATAAATCACACAAGACTTGATAAAAGGCACAAAAGCCCTAAAATTAGGCGCAATAAACACGCTTTGACCCATCTAGACACTGGGTGCAATGTTGGTAGCCATGCCCAAATCACACTAAACTCTTGCTACCCTTGTTTGAAGGTCAAACACCCTAGAACTCACCCAACCCTTTTAAAACATCTCAAACCCAAGTGCCCAAAAAAAGACCAGTCAACCCGACCAAGCTAACATAGCGTTTTAATAGCCGTAAAGAGGTCATACACCGCAATCTTGCCAAAAACCATACATAAGTAGTGATTGGTTGGTGCATAGCGTGGGTTGCGTCTGTAGGCTTGGTTTTGTGTATGGCTATACAACTATTGTAAAGTAACTATGCCTACAGAAGACTACCATGCTCCCTATCGAGCGGATACTCAGACAAATAGAATAAAAGGCTCTATTGTAAGAAGTATTGTTTAGCTAAAGATTTGCTATAGCATCTTCGTTAAATCCCTTGAATAAGGGCTTTTAAATGCCCAGCAATGTAAATAAGTTGGAGATTATTAAGAAACTTTTTGATAGTTTGACTAAAAACGATAAGAAAGTCTTTTTAAGACCGTCAAGCAAAAGAAAAACAGACAGTCTAAAACACCTATTCAAAAAGAAATTAAAGAGTGTTCCTCTTGTTAATCTGTTAAAAGGGAAGCCGTGCGATCAATGTTTTAAGAAAATCAACATTATTTACAAACAGAGCCAAATAAAACAATAACACCTACCATCTTTTCTTACAAAACACCCTAAAAAAATCACTCTTTGAGGGGCGATTTTGGTATATACAAATGGCAACACATTTTAAAAGTTTTCTAATGGAAAAAATGTGGTCTTAAGTTTAATGGGCTTATCTGTTGATATGCGTGGTTTGAATGTCCCCGTGATGGGTTGAGTGTTGTCATGCCATGGGTAGACAAGATAAACGCTCACTTGCCGTTGTTTTTCTTGTTGTTTTTCTGAAGAAACATAAACACTTGCATACGCCCACACTTGGCACAGATCGGTTTTTTTAACTTTTCTATCCTTTTCAACTTTCCATTTAGTATCCAAAATCAAAATTTTTTTATCATTCTCAAGAATAATGTCGGGAACTAATGCTGAATAATCTCTAAAATTTTCATCTTCCATAAGATATTTTCTATTCTCTTCTTGCAAGCTCACACTATAGCCCTCTATGCTTCTTTGTAACCAATATCCTACAAAGGACTCAAAGAGTTTCTCCATTGGGAACAAGAAAGCATGAACCTGATCTATTCCACTATAGGGGGTCAGAAATGTTTGGCGCAAGAACAAACGACACCATGCTAATAAACTTTGGTATTCCCTAAAACGCGTGGCATGTTCGCTTTTGGCAAAGTCCGAATCGATCTCTGTGTTTGGAGTAGGGCTGATCTCCTCAAAGACAAACCATACAGGGTTAAATTTATCCTGCGTCCTAGGACTCAACACCAGCGTTTTGAAATATTTAAGTGTGGCTTTAATTAAGCGGTTAGGTGGCACATCTAAACTATACTCATTGCTAGTGGTGTAAAAACGCTCCTTGTGGATTAAATTGTGCTTAAGATGCTTAACAATCTCTAACTTGCCCTTGAGAAAAGTGCGGTTTTTGGTTGTGCGCAAATAATCGCATTTGAGTCCGCGCTTAATCAGTTGCTGGCATTCCTCTAAAAACATATGTACAAAAATATCCAATAAGGACAGGTTGGCATTGCCTAGATAGGCAGACTGGATTTTCTTAAAAGGAACACCCTTAAGAGTGGCTAGGCAATTATAGAGAACTTGTTTGGCATGGCAAATACGGCATGGTGGTGATTCTAGGGATTTTTGTTCCGCAGATTCTCCTTTGAGTTGCTCAACAAACTCCATTACTTGCTCTTGAAATTCAATGCTGTCAAACTCACACAAAGAATTTTGGCAACTGGGGTCATGTTGGGCGGTTGAATCACCCTCATACACCTTAGGCAAAATTTCCAGACAAAAACCCCTTACTTGTAGCAAACCCACATAATTTTGTGTTCTTAATGTGTTCTTATTTTCAAATTTCAAGAAACAGCGATTCTTCTCTTGGTCTGCGAAATCCTGCAAAGCCTCCCATATCCTCTCCTCATCGTCATTGGGATCTAGTAGACACTTCCTTATGTCCTCTTTGGTGAAGGTGGTGTATTCTGCTCGGTAGAGTGTCGGTATGGTACGCATAAAGGCTATTCATTGGTGAGTGACGGATTAGATTCAGATTCCCTATTTGTATCGTTGCTACCATCTGACTTGTCCGGCTCGCCATTGTTATATTTTCTTAAAAACACCACCATCCCAACCATTTAATTCTGTGATCTTATAAACTTTCTTATCAGTATCGACTAAACTTTTAAAAGATTTTTCAAGTTTATCGACAACTTTTACTGCCTTATCTTTTGTTATCACATCCTGCACTTTCTCACCTTTCAACATACCATTCCCATTCAGCACGATATCAATCTTGGCGTAATCATCATAAAAATACTCTTGCAAAAGCGGGATGATCTTGTTTGCAAAGCACTCTTGTAAATCCTCCAAAGTTTCTAGTCCTAAAAAGTAAGTGTGCCCGATGGTGTGGTGGCGATCTAACAAAAATTCTATGCGTTTATTCATGACTCTCAAAAGTGTTTCCAAACTTATGCCTGTATCTTGGTTATCCTTGTCTTTAATGCGATTCTTAAGTTCATCGGGCTTTGACATCATCTCCACAAAAGTGAATCTACGGCGTAAAGCCGTATCCATCAAGGCAATATTCTTATCAGCGGTATTCATGGTGCCAATGATATAAAGATTATTGGGGACACCAAAAAGTTCTTTTTCCTCTTCTTCTCCTTCCACCTCCTCCATATTTTCATTTTGCCCATCTTGATCTTGATCTTTCTTCTTTTTATCTTTCTTCTTTTTTTGACCTTGACTATAAGGCAATATAACCTTTAGCTCCTCACTATTACCTAGTCGTTTGCTGGGTTCTATAAGTGTGATAATCTCGCCTAAAATACTAGCGAGATTGCCTCGATTGATTTCATCGATGATGAGGATGTAGTTGGGTATTTCTTTTTGTTTAGACATTCCTTTATTTTGAGAAACCTTTTTCTTCGAATCCTCGATAGACAGAGAAGGTTGTAAGGGTTTAGGGTGTGCTTTAAAATGATCTCGCTCATATTCATAGATTTTTTTATAAAGTGGGTAATAGTATTGGGCATTACCATGGTATTCTCTCTTGCTTTTTCCCCAAGGTTGAATGTCTTGTAGTCTTTTAATTTTTCCACTTTTAAAATTAAAATAGTCTCTTTCAATCATGTGTCTCGCCAATCCTTGCGTGCCTTCCTTAATAGAACCTCCAAGCTTAAATGAATACTTGGTAACTTCTTTCCCAGTAATTTTGCTAGCACCTTTCTCGTCATCACTAACCTTACGAATTGTTACATATTCTTTTTTTCCATCACAGAGAACAAATTTTCCTTCACTCCTAATGATTTTTTTCACATCCTCGGCAAAATCATGGATTAGTTGATCTAGATAATCCATGTCCTCTTTGTATCCTTCTTTGGCTACCATATGTGACTCCATTTGATTGGGCACATCATTAGTCTCTTGTGCGAATTGATTTTTAAGAACCTCCCTAGCCCTCTCACATATCTTCTTAAAAATTCCATCTTTGACGCGGTAAACAACCTGCCTATCGCCTTTATCTTTATCAACATCTTTATCAACATCAGGTCTAATCCCCTCTACAAACTCTTCATAGCTATAACTCTGATGAAAGGTTACAAACTCGATCCGCCCCTCTTCTTTGTAATGATCAAACAAGGCTTTAGCACGGATTCTTTCATCACCATCAATGGACTTGCCTACTCTTTTAAGCTCGTTTTTAATAGCTTCATCATCTTTAAACCCCAAAATCTCTAATGCCTTGTTGATAGTCTGGTAAGTTTTACCCGTTCCTGGGGGTCCATAGAGGATTTGGTTTAAAGGGTATTTAGAATCCGCCACTATGTCTCCTTTTAATACCAAAAAGTCGCTAGAAAACACCACCTATCGAATAATCGCATAAAATTCTAAACCGCACCATTGTATTTGTCAGTTCTTGGCATTAATCAAGCCAAAATTTCATTAGCTAAAAATTCAAATATGCTCACTATCCAACTCCTCTCTATACCAAATCCATCTCTTCTATTTTTGTCCCTTCAGCGACCAAATGAGGTCTGCCCGTTACAAGTGTGTCGCTTGTAATGACACATTGATGCCCCACAAACTTTTGTTCTTGCAAGTCAGACATAATTAGGAGCAATCTGTCTGTTAGCACAAGTCCAATGGCTCTCATGCCCGTTCCCTCTTGCATAGTTTGATCAATGATCATCTTTTTGGCTTTGGGAGTAAAGACAAGACAGCTACCATATCTCAAAAACTCATTTTCATACTCAATGATTGCCCGATCAAAGGCACTCTCTAACATCTCTGTATCTACATTTTCTAACACGATGCGCACAGGAATACGCCCTATAAGTTCTCTAATCAATCCACAGCGCATTAAATCAGCACTTTTAACTTCTTGGAGAGCACTGGGCTCTTGTGGTTTAACAATAGGCGGTTGTTTGATAAACCCTATAGTATCTTGCTCTTTTTGATTGTCTTGATTGTCCTTATTATGATAGAGATTTGCAAAATGTCCGGCCAAGATAAACAAAATTTTTGAAGTATCCATAGACATCTTGCGCCCTTTGGTCTTTCTTTCTTCTTGTTGGTTGTAAGGAAAATTGATGTTATGCCCTTCTATGATTTTAAGCAATTGTGTCTGCACGCTCATTTTAAACGAATCGTAATCACTAACTTCTATTTCTAGTTTATCTACTTCATCTAAGAATATCACACCCTTTTGGGCTTTCTCAATTTCCTGTCCAGCATTTTGATAAAGATCAGCAAACATGTTAAGAATGTCTGCACCACGCCAGCCTTCTGGTGTAAAATGCGAAGCATCTACAATGCAATAAGGGATACCCAAATGTTTTAAAAGCGTAGTTGTCATAAAAGTCTTGCCCGAACCAGAAGAATCTACCAACAATGTATCTCTTGGGCATAGCATTCTCATCGCCCACAAAGTGTTTGTAGTGGTTAGCAATAACCATACATTATAGCATAATATATAGAATGTAGTTTTGTTAATGGGGGTTTGGAGAGGGGTTAGAACATTAGTGGCGGTGTATAGGGGGTTTTGGGGGTTTTTGGGGGTTGTGGTATAATGGTGTTGGAGCATTTTAAAGGGGCGTGAAAACACCAAAAAACACAACTAAACGGGGACAAAATGGGGACACAAAAGGGCGGGGGGAACAAGACTTCTAAACGCTATGTTGGGGTGCGTAGCAAGGTGCTAAATGATGGGGATGTAGCCTATTATGTGCGCTGGGTAGATCGGCATGGCAAGCGAATAGAGCTTAAAGTTGGCACCAAAGCTAGCGGGTGGAATGAAAAAAAGGCAAGCCTAAGGCGGGGGGAGTTGATGCACGCTCCGACTAAAATGGTGGTGACTTTGGGGGAGATTTACCCGCTTTTATTGGCAAGCAAAGCCCAGCAAGTGCGCCCCAAAACGCTAGCCGATTATGGGCGTTATTGTGGCATTATCGCCGCTAAATTGGGGGATATTCCTATCGAGCGTTTGAGTCCCTTGATGATTGAGGGCTTTTTGCAAGAGCATAATGCCCAAAGCGGGCGGTTTCGGGCGTTTTTGTATCTGTTGCTCAAAGCGGGGCTAAAGATGGCAAAAAGTCATTTTGGCGTGGATAATCTGCAGGCGATGGAGAATGTGGCTAGCCCCAAAGTCAATGATCAGCGGGGGCGGTTTTTGAGCTTGGAGGAGATAAAGCGTTTGCAGGCGGCGATTAAGGGGGATTTTGAATTGGAGCTGTTTGTGGCGTTGTCTTTGAGCACGGGGGCTAGGCTTAGGGGCGTGTGTGCGGTTAAAAAAATGGATATTGATTTGGCTAATCAAAGTATTAGACTCAAGGATTTTAAGAGCAATAGTATTTATACGGGCTTTTTAAATGCGGAGTGTGTGGGGCTATTAACGGAACATTTGGCGGGGTTGGAAAACCAAGAGGGGGTTTTTAAGCCCGGTGTTCTCTCCCGTGTGCGTTATAGTTTGCGCCGTATTTTAAACACTCTTTTTAACACCCCGCTTCCGCCCCGCCCCCAGCGGGTGGTTATCCACACCTTACGGCATACTTTTGCTAGCCATTTGGCCATTAAGGGCACGCCCATACAGATTATCTCTAAGTTGTTAAACCACCGCGACATTAAGCAGACGATGCGTTATGCCCACTTGCTCCCTAGCAGTGGCAAGGAGTATGTTTTGGGGTTGTGGGGGTGAGATTTTAGTATAATGGCAAAAATTAAAGGCGGTGGATATGCTCCTTAATGCGGTGATTGAAAAAGATGAATTTGGATATTTTGCTTGCGTGCCTGCTTTGCAGGGGTGCGTGTCGCAGGGGAATAGTTACGAGGAGGCGTTAGAGAATATCAAAGAGGCGATTGGGCTTTATTTGGAGAGTTTGGGGGCGGAGGAATTGGCGCACCTTGCCAACAAGAATGCCGTTATAGTGCCTATTGAAGTGGCACTGAATGCCCTGAACTGCCTAGATTGACAGCCAAAGAGGCAGAAAAGTTGTTGTTGCAAAATGGATTTATTTTGTTGCGGCAAAAGGGTAGTCATAGGATTTATTTGAAGGGCAAAATTAGACAGGTTTTGCCCTTCCACGCGGGGCAAACTCTGCACCCCAAAATCGTTAAAGAGATAATGGAAAACATAGACAAATAGGGGCATTTTGCCCCATTGGGACTAATGGGCGATGGGCACAAAAATAGGGGAGGCGGGTTGTTCGGGGGGTGTGGGGCAGTTAAGGGTGTGTTGGCTGGGGTCATCGCTAAAGCGCATAAAGGGGGGGCAAAACCAAATTTTAGCGCTGCCCACCTCCCCATCGCGGTTTTTGGCGACAATTAATTCGGCCTCATGGCAGCCGCTAATGTGGCTTTCCTCTAGTTTGTCTAACGCCTCTTGGGTGAAAGTATCCCGCTCCTCTTTGTTAAGGCTGATTGTGTTGGTCTTTTTATCAACTTTGATGCTCCCAAAGCGTTTGGCCGCCTCAGCAAAGACGCGTTCTCTAGCGTATTTGAACTCTCGATGCAAGAATATCACCATGTCGGCATCTTGCTCGATGCTCCCGCTCTCTTTGAGATCAGATAAGAGCGGGCGGCGATCTTCTCTGTCATTGACTGCCCGTTTGACTTGGCTTAGGGCGATGATAATGATGTCATTTTGCACGGCACACGCCTTGAGTGCGGCACTCACTTTTGAGAGTTTGGAATGTAGGTTGTAATCATCATCTTGGGTTTCAATTAGCTGGATATAATCCACAATGACCAATTTTACCCCTTTTTGTTTGGTTGCGGTGGTGATAGCCGTGATGATGGTGTTTAAATCCCTAGACCCGGCGTATGTGTAAAAGGGCAGGGCGCGCCTTTTTGCCATCCCTTGCTTGATCGCCTCCTTGCGTTTAGGGCCTAGATTGCCTAAGTTTTTGAGGTCTTTAACCGGGACACCCTCTAAGAGGCTGACCACCCTTAAGCCAATGGCGGTGCGGGTCATCTCTAGGCTGCAAAATAGGGTGCCATTTTTAGGGTTGGCAATGGGGATTTGTAGGGCGAGATTGAGGGCCAGGGCGGTTTTACCCATTGAAGTGCTCGCCCCGATGATGATCTGATCGCCGGGTTTAAAGCCCCCGGTGAGTTCATCTAAGGGGGTATAGCCGCTTTTGATGATATTGAGCTTGCCCTCCTCGTATAAGATGATGTCGCCCAGTAACGCACCATCATCCATTGCGCCATCATAGATCAAGTCTGCACAGGGGGAATAGGCGTGGCTGATGTTCTCTAGGCTCTGCAGGGCGTGGGCGTGGATGTCTTTGGGGCGGGCAATAGAATTGCATTCTTTTTGCACATTTGCGCCCATTTCTTGCAAAGCCCGGCGGTGGGCTTCCTCTTTGAGTAGGGCGATAATGTGTTGGATATTGGGGGGGTTAGGGGTGTTCATAATAACCTCCAATTCAGCCTTTAATCCCACCTTTTTAGGCGTGGGGTGATACTCTATAATGAGTTCTTGGCTTAGTATAGCATGTGTGGTTAATATTTGGTGAGCAATTGAAAAAATGCTTTGGTGGATAGGGGTAGTGAAGTCTTGGAGTTCTAGCGGGTTTTTGTCTAAAAACTCCTTTGGGGCGACAGATTGGATTAGAGCCGCCAAAATGGCGCGCTCGTGTTTTAGCAATTCTTGCAAGTCCATTAGAAATATTTGAACTTGCTATCAAAGGTAACCATGAACTCGGCTAGGTCCTGTGCCATCACCACCCGCCTTCTATTGAGCTGGGTATAACGGGGCATGTCTCTATCCCCAGCGGTGAATTTGTTTTTGATGGTCTCTGGGGTTACTTGGAATATACCCGCCAAATCCTCGTAACTGAGCATGAGCCCGTGTTTTTCGATGATGCTTTGGGTGATGGCGATGATCATTTGCTGTTGGTAACTAATTGCCATTGTGATACTCCATAGTGATGTAGCCATCGGCTTGCATTTTTTTAAGGGCTTGAAACACCTTTAAGCTTCTAAAGTGTGGGTTTTGATTACTGCGGTAGCGGGTATGGTAGTTCAGCGTGCCAAGTTTAATGCCGTATTCTTTGGCAAAAAGACTTAGGTTGCCAAAATTATTAATGATTTTACTATGGTTAAGCGTGATTTTCATTAATACTCCTTATATCTTATTGCAATAATAAATAATAAAATTTTAATTCTTGCTTAAAATATAATGATAATGAATAGTAAAGCGTAAGCAAAGAAACAATTAAATAAAATTAGTTATGCAAAAAGAACAAGATTTTAAACAATTGACGCGAGAGATGAAGGCGTTTTTTAATGTAGATTCTTTGGCAAAGATAGGACTTGCACTAGGTTATTCACGGGGGGCTATTAATGCATGGTGTGCCAAACAACGCTTTTCAGCTAATGCCCTTCTAAAGTATTATGAGTTGCGGGCTAAAGGCACGCCCCCGCCCCCTGCTAAAGAGGAAAAACACGCTGGGTATAAGCAGTTGGCACGGGAAATGAAAGAGTTTTTTGGGGTGGGGTCTTTAAAGGGGGTGGCTAAGAGTTTGGGGCTTTCACCTACCAGTGCCTCTAATTGGAGCAACGCCAAGCAATTCCCCGATCATATTGTAGAAAAATTCCAGCAAATGCGATCGGCTAAACAAGCCCAAAACCCGACACAAAAGGGGCTTTTTGGCTCTTTGCAAGCAGATAGCACCCCCCCCCCCCCGCTTCGTGGGGATTGGGGGCGCAATGGCAATCCCCAAGAGACACAGGAGCGGATCAAGCAAGTAGCTGAGTTATTGCACGCAACACGGCGCGCACACGGGTTTAAAAACTGGGTTGAGATGGGGGAGGTGATGGGTGTGCCTGCAGGCACATTGCGGGCGTATTCCAGTGGCAAGAGTCAGGGCGTGCCCTCTAGGGCATTTTTGCGTAAGTTGGCTAAGTTAGCCGATGTGAGCGCGTTAATAGGGGAGGTGCAGGTAGCACAATGGGAGCGCAAGAAAGAACATGGCGATGTCCTTATCGCTGTCTATGATAGTTTGGGGACTTTGGTCCCCCAGGAGGAAATCAAAGCCCCGATGATGAGTTTGGGCTTGCGTGTGCGTTACCCTAAGAATGCGTTAGAGATTTTGGGCGTGCAACAAGAGGAAATACGCCTAGCACGCTTGAAAAACGATAGTATGAGCCCGCTTTTAGAGGCGGGGGATTATGTGGTGATTGAGGATTGTTTAGAGCTTAGGAGTGGGGATATTATTGTGTTTGAATACGCAGGCGAGGTGTTCATTAAGCGCATTGAGAAGAATCCTGTTACGGGGGGCATTAAGTTTTTTGCGGCTAATAAAGACAACCTAGACTTTGAGCTCCCAAACGGGGTCGATGAGAAGTTTAAGATGATGGGCGTGGTTAGGGGGAAGTTTAAAATCTTTTAGCGTTTAAGGTTTGGGGGGCATTTGGTGGGATTTTGGCGGGTCCTTCCTCGCATTTTTTTAAATCGCTAGCCGCGCGGCTACCCCAAAAAACACTTTTTTTATTAAGTTTTGAACCCTTACACTTACACAAAATCCCCTAAAATAGGGCACTCACACACACATAAACCTTAAACATAATCCCATTATCACCAAATTATGAAAATCAACATACACTATCAAATTCCCATAATTCTCCACAAA
>NZ_FZLB01000014.1:0-27729 GCF_900196775.1 Helicobacter bizzozeronii | reverse complement strand
GGGGGGGGGGGGGGGGGTGGAACTCTCCAAGCTAGCTAAGAGTGCCAAATGCGAGGGGCGCATTCTCCCTTTAGATTTAATCGCCAGCCACTTCTTTAAAGCCCAAAATGCAGAGATTATAGAGCAAGAGGAGCGACTCGAGAGTATTCTAGCCGACAAACAGGCTCTAATCCTTAGCCTAGAGCCTGAGGAGGTGCAGGAGTGTTTAGGACATTTTGACATAACAGAAGAGAGTCAAGAGGAACAAGAGAGCCAAGAGGAACAAGAGGAGGATGTGGATGTCAAAATCCTTGAAAAGTGTTTTCAAAAGAATGGATTAGAAAAGCTACTAAGAGAAAGAGGCGCAGATATTCTTAGGCAAAGTCCAAGCACCCCTCAGGCGCGGTTAATGGCTTTGCACGACTTTTTAGAGGAACACAAGGGCAGGGGATACGAACAAGAAAGAAAGGCTTATCAAAAAGAGCTTTTAGAAGATCAAGAAATTTTAATTCACTTTAAGGATTTGCTCAACAAGGATTGCAAATCCTTCAACCAGCCCAAATTAAAAGCCAAATGCCTAGAATTTGCCCTAGAGGCACTCAAACATACAGAGCTAGGGGCTAAACTTATCCCTTACTACCAACTCAGCCAGCAAGAAAAACCCTTAAAAGAAAAGCTTAAAAAACTCCAAGAGGCGTTAGTGGCTTTGGTGCTGGACAAACTTAAAAATTTAAGCGAAACTGAGATTTTAGAGCTGTTGGGGCAAAAGTGGTTTAACCCCCTAGAGAACGCCCTTTTTGCCTTGCCTAAGCAGTTTGTCGCCCAGTTGGCGCGCCGTGTGCAAGCATTAGCGAGCAAATACGCCCTTTGTTTGCAGGGAGTGCAGGGGTGCATTGCCCAAAGCACACAGGAGTTTAAAGAGGCTTTAAGCGGACTAGAGGGCTTTAGTGCCCATGTAGGCTTGCAAGAGCTGGTTAAATTACTGGAGGGCTAGCATGTTACTTAGCCAAAAAAAGACCCTTTTAGAAAAAATCAAGCAGAGCATGCTAGAGCTCTTGCTCACAACAAGGACATTGCGCTTTAAGGGGGAGAGTGGGGCGTGGGAGGAGTTGGAGTTGGGGGAGGTTATCACCCTAGAATATGGCGCAAGTTTGCCAGAAACTCAAAGAATAATGGGAGAATATCCCATTATTGGGTCTAATGGAATTATTGGATACCACAAAAATTTTTTGGTTAAATCTCCCGCTATTATTGTGGGGCGCAAGGGCTCGGCAGGAAGGATTAGTTATAGCGATAAGAATTGTTATCCGATTGATACAACCTATTTTGTTAAGCTTAAACACAAATGTAATTCGAGGTTTGTTTATTTTCTTTTATTGACTCTGAAGCTAGAGAAGCGAGCACAATTTACGGGTGTGCCGGGGCTTAATCGCAACGATGTCTGCGATTTAAAAATCCCCCTCCCCCCTCTCCCCACACAGCAAAAAATCGCCCATCTCTTAAGCACTCTGGATCGCTTGATTGAACTCACCCACCAAGAGCAACAACTCTTAGCAAGAATCACGCGCGCCCTAAGGGATCAACTCATCTACAAGGAGAACTAAATGGCAGAAAAAGACTTTGAAGAGAACTTTATCCAAACCTTGAAAAAACATAAATGGGAGGAGGAGGTGCTAGAATACCCCAAACACCACGATCTGCTAAAGAATTGGCAGAAAATCCTCTATACCCACAATAAAGATCGCATAGAGTCCTTAAGCGATGCGCACATGCAAGAGATTTTAAGCCAAATAAGCAATAAAACCCCCTTTGAGATACACCGCCTGCTAGAGGGGGGCAGTGTCTCGCTCCAACAAGAGGGCATAAGCAAACACTTAAAAGTCTTTGACACCGACATAGGGCTGGGCAATACCCGTTACCAAATTGCCAGACAACCATGGTTTGGGGAAAAATGGGAGAAAGAGAAAAAACGCGGGGATATTAGCCTGCTTATCAATGGCTTGCCCTTAGTGCATATTGAGCTTAAAAATCAGGGGGTGTCTTTAAACACGGCGTTTAAGCAGATTAAAGATTATGCCAAAGAGGGGGCATTTAAGGGTTTATTCAAGTGTATCCAGCTCTTTGTGTGTGCCACCCCTGAAAAGATCAAGTATTTTTCTAATTTTGGGGGCGCGCAAGATTTCAAAAAAGAATTTTGCTTTAAGTGGGCAGATGAGAACAATGAGCCCATCCAAGATTATAAAGAGTTTATCAAACGCTTTTTATCTGTGGATTTCATCCACACCTTCATTAGCCACTATATGATCGCTGATAGCTCCAACCAAAGCCTCAAGGCGATGCGCCCTTATCAGTGTTATGCCGTGCAAGCGATTTTAAAGAGCGCAGAGGAAAGTCAAATAAGCCAAGACAATAAAGGGGGCTATGTGTGGCACACCACAGGGAGTGGTAAAACGCTCACCAGTTTTAAAAGCGCGACTCTGCTCTTGCATAAAAAAATGGTCAAAAAGGTGGTTTTTCTAGCCGACAGGCGGGAGTTGGTGCTCCAAACCTTGCAGGAATACCAAAAGGCGGACACGGGGGAAGTGGTGCAAGATAGCACAAGCATGAGCGCTGCAGAACTAGCAACAGCCCTTAAAGACAAAAGGGAGGTGGTGCTGATCGCCACTTTGCAAACGATGTATCGAATCCAACCCAACAAGGCATTTGACAAACAAAAAATAATTTTTATCGTGGATGAAGCCCACAGAAGCACCTTTGGTAATGCCCATGCTAAAGAAAACGATTCGCTAGGTATGCTCAAAACCATTAAAGATAACTTTAAAAATGCGCTCTTTATTGGTTTTACCGGCACGCCTAAGACTGATAAGACAAGCAAGCTCAACACGGCGGACATTTTTGGCAAGGAATTACACCGCTACACCTTAGCGCATGGTATGAAAGATAAGATGGTGCTACGCTTTTATGTCAGCTTTGCCAACACCATGCCCAAATTACCAGCCACGCCGTAAAGCCCCTAGCTTTAGCTATGGGGATATAAGGCTAGCACCAGCATGGCTGTGCTAATATTTGTGTTGCAATCAAGGGGTAATACCCTTGGGGTTGGGGCATCAACCTTTGGAATAGGGAATGTAAGACTCCAAACGGAGCTGTCCTGCTTGAAGCCGCGATCTCCACTAAAGNNTATGGGAGAGTATGTCAAGCCACAACATTGCCACAATGAAAGCCACAGAAAGGGCAAAAAATGAAGGCGAGGGAGCAAGGGAGCTAGAATACAAGAAGTGGTTAGACAAGCAAGAGATCACACACAAAGACCTTGAAGCCCAAATTAAACCCGCTATGTTTAATAAGGAACATAAAGAGCAAGTTGTTGGCTACATTTTAGACAACCACGCCAGACTGAGCCAAAAGCGCAAATTCCATGCTATTTTTGCCACTTCAAGTATCCCAGATGCCCTAGAGTATTACAAAATATTCAAAGAACACGATCATCCCTATAAAATCACCGCCATGTTTGACCCCAGCGATAACGCCACGACAGACAAGAGGGCGGGTATTGAGGCGATTTTAAACGACTATAATCACCGCTTTGAATGTAGCTTTACATTTGAAAATTACCACGCTTTCCAAAAAGATGTCGCCCAACGCCTAGCCCACAGAGGACCTTATGCCAACTTAGACACTGGGGAACGCTTAGACTTAGTGATCGTGGTCGATCAAATGCTCACAGGCTTTGACTCGCTCTTTGTCAATACTCTATATTTGGATAAAATCTTAGAGGGGGCGAACTTAATCCAAGCTTTGAGTCGTACAAACCGCGTTTTTGATCGAGATAAACCTTTTGGCAATATTATTTTCTTACGCAAATACGCCACGATGAAGGACAATCTTGAAGAGGCGGTTAAAGTCTATGCCGATGGTGCGGATGTGGATACTTCAGAGAGCAAACTCACCGACAAAGTAAAGCAAATCAACGCCCTACACCATCAGATACAACCCCTTTTAGTCACGGATCAAGAGCTAAAAGACACTCACACACAAAATCAATTCAACGAGCTGTTTAAAAAACTAGCCCGTATTGTCAGGAATGCACAGATTCAGGGGTTTAAATGGGATCAAAAGGAATACTGCCTAAGCGAGGAGGAGCAAGAGCTACTAGGGACACCCAAAGAGGTGGTGTTCCTTGAACTAGATGAGGAAACTTTTAGGTTTTATTTACAGAAATATAAAGAAATTGCAAATAATTATCAAAAGCGCACGCGCGAGCGGGGCGTAGAAGATCCGGGGTTTGAAATCGATTATGACTTGATCGAGCAAGATGAGGGGATGTTGATTGATTACGCCTACATTGAAGCATTGCTCAAAGAGAAAAACCAAGAGAAGTTAGACCGCTATTTACAAACCCTTGAGCCTAACGAGAGGGCATTGTTTCGAGAGTTTTTAGAATATTTACCCACAAACTGGCAAGAAATTGGGCTTGAGAAGTGCTTGGCGCAATACAAGCAAGCCAAACAAGACAAAAAGATAGAGGAGATCGTGCAGGCGGTGGGTGTGGATCGCACGCTTTTAAAAGAGGCAATGGCAAAAATTAAAACAGAAAAGGATTTAGATCGGGAGGGCAATCTCTTTGACAAGCTGGAGGCTAGCGCGGATCTGGAGGTCTCTAGGGTTTATTTTGAGGCTAAAGAGGGCAAAGCACTTAGCAAAAATGAGGTTGTTAATGCCGTGTGGGCGTATTTAAGGGAAGTGCTAACCACTCCCTAGCACTCCCCACTCAGCACACTCAAGGGCTCAAGGATTTTGACTATTTTCTCTTGCACGGAGAGAGGGGGGAGGGGGATTTTGATATTTGCCATGACATTATTCATAAGTTTAGGAATCGCCGTTTTCGTTACATGTGAGGGGGTAATCAAGTTTAGAATATAGGCTAAAAATTTGGGCGATACCTCATTAGTATTTATAACTTTCAATGTTCCGCATACATTCGTACAACTAAACTTACCCGACCGATAAAAACAAACGCCTGCGTAGCCGTCAGTTGTCCAAGTAACTAACTCTCCATCAAAATCATAAGTATCTATGTAGCCCAAAATCCCATTATCTCTTGTTTGTGATGAATAAACGGGGTAATCTCCCGTGTGTTCCCTAATATATTTTTGATCGATGACCCTACCCCTGCCGATCTTGCAAATCTCTTTGATTGTAACAAACTCCACAGCATACGAAAGCAAGCGTTGGGCGGTTTGGTTGGGCAAGTTTGGGGTTTGGGTGTTTAAAAATGTGTTTTGCATGGCATGACTTTAAATCAGTTTGGGATCAGTTTAGCATATCAAGTTCTCTTTTCAAGCCATGCACTCTTTAATCAAGTGCTTTTGTCCTCTTTGGGTAAGCTAGGGAGGTAAAACCCCCTCTTTCCCATTTTTATCTGCCCCAATTCATATGCGCCCAAATGAGGATAGTTAATAGCCCTCTGCCCTCCAAACTCTTTAAGCCCGATCAAAGTCCCAAAATACTTTTTCATAAAAGGATTGGCATCTTCACAGAAACGATAAAGATACTCTAAATCTATGTCCAGTTGCGTGGTGCAGTAAAAAAACCAACTCTCAAGGGCATCAATAAATTTAGTGGTGTCTGCTTCAACTTCTTTGAGTTTAGCCTGTAAGTCTTGGCGTTCTTGCTTGATTTGTGTTAGTTTTAAATACTCTTTACTGGAGATGAACATCCCTTGCTCGGGCACTTCTGTCTGTGGGTCTAAGACTTCATAAATCAAACTTTGGAAACGCATCAAGTTTTCTTTACTCAAAGCTTCGGAGTATCTAGCTAATTGTTTGCCGCTCTTTAAATCCAAAGTGAAAAACCACACTGCATAAGCGGTGGGTGTGATTTGGGTGTATTCTAGGAGAGTAAAGCCTGTGGTGTGGGCAATCTTGCTTATAAGGCGGGTGATTTGGCTGTGCTTGGTGTGTTCATAGACATTAAAGACAAGTTTTAAAAGTGTGTTGTCTTTTAGGGGAGCAAATCCGCTTTTTTTCCTGCCTTGTAGGCGGGATTTGCGCGCGTTGGCTTTTTGATAAAGCTTTTCAAAACGCTCTACACTTTTTTTATCGGACAAACCTAGCGGGTGTCTTTTGGGGGGTGGGGGTGTGAAACGATCAAAACGATGTTCTGCATCCACTTTTAACTCTTCAGGGTAGTTTTTATTGCGCCCCCGACACACAATGACGGATAAAGTAGGCTTTTGTTGTGGGCTGTTGTTGTGATTTGGAGATTCTGACAAAATCAACCTTTTTAAGAAATTTAAAAAATGTTTATACAGAAAAAACGGCTTAAAAATCAAGGCTTGCGTTCAGTATGTGAAAATAACTTTTTGTTTATACACTTTAAGATAGATTTAAGCTAGAGTGTTTTAACATGCTTGCGTTTGTGTGGTTAATCTTAATAAAAACTGAAAGGATAACGATGCAAGAAGTGGGTTACTATGACTTGAAAGAGTTTTTAATTTTAAAAGGTGTGCGTTGTGATTTAGAAAAACGCATCAGCAAGCGTATTTTTAATGATTATGGTTTGTTGCCCAAAAGTTATGCCTTTGATTTTGAGCAAGAACGCCAAGCCTATGTTAAAACCTTGTTGAAAAAGCAGGGCAGAATAGCGGGCGTGGATGCTTATGCCTTCCCTAAAGAGGGGGAACAAAAAGCAGTCATTAAAATTGACTTTGGGCAAATCGCACAAGATTGTGGGGGGTATTGGTTTTTCCCTAGAATTTGCAAAGAACGCCAAAACACAGAACCCAAACAGCTCTTTACCAACTCCGCCCAAATTGAAAAATTTATATGCGGGTGTTTTTCTTTTTCTAAGCAAATTTGCGATTATGCCATCAAGCGGTATTTGAAAAGGGGCTATGGGGGGTTATTTGGCGATCTTAAAATCCCTTTTAAAGCCTTCAAGCAGGATTTATTAGGGGTTTTTGGGGGCAATAGCTTTGAGTTGCAAAAGGCATTTTGCCAGTTAGAAATTTATAGTGTAAATGGGGATTTGGTCTTTGCGCTTACCACAAAACAAGACATGCCAAGATATGTGCCATCTTGCAAATTTCTACACGATCTCTCTAAGTTCTTAGCAGAACAAGAAAAAAGCCATAAGGAGCTTGCTGGAAACCTCGTTGGTATTTTGTGCAAACACGCATTGGGGTTTGCAGCATCTCACCAGTCCCAAAGACTCATACGCTTGTGGCTAGAAAGAGATTGCGGGCTTTTGGAGTTGGCGCACACAACACGGCTAGATGAAGCCTTAAAAGATGCCCATATCCCCTTTGCCAGCGTGTCTTATCAGAACATGCGCCACTATTATTTTCCCGTTGCATTTAGATTGTGGGCTTTTGCACGCCTCCAAGATATGTTGAACAAATGGCACTTTGGAGGCACTTTAGAAACTCTAGTGGGGCGGCTTGGACGCATACAACAACACGCATTGAGCCGTCTTCAAGAAAGCTCCAAGCCTGATGCATTTTGGTCTTGTGTGCAGGCATTGTTAAGCCATGTGCAACTCCCTATGCGTTCTGTGGTGCAAAAAGAGGGGTGGCACATGGATAAATCTAGTGGCTTTTTCTCCCTTGCTCTCTTGTTAAACCAAAAACCCACACCAGAGGGTGAGATACGCCAATTGCTCATGTTGCAAGATAGCTCTGAAACTAAGGAGAGCCACGCCACACAGCAAGCAACAAGCACCACAAATTCTAAAAACAACCAAAATGCGCAAAGAATTGCACAATTAAGAAAGGAGATACAAAAACTCCAAGAAGAAGTAGATGCCAAAGAAATTCTTTCAGACGAAGACTATTTAGACTGGGGAGCAAAAAACAATGAGATATGCATTAAGGCAAATGAAATAAAGTTTTTAGAAAGGGGGCTAGACCCTTCTATGTGTTTATATGATGATTTTTTAGAACCAAAACACATCTACGCCCCCAAAGAGCTTGCACAACATTTAAGCGGTGTGAGTGGGCAAGAAAAAGCCAAGAAGGCACTTTGTGTTATTCTTAGCGATCACTATGCCCGTTTTCATGACCAACCCTGTATGCCTAAAACCAACATGCTTTTAATTGGTCCCTCAGGCTCTGGCAAAACTTTTATGACCACCACGCTTTTAAAAAAGCTCGGCATTGCTTATCACATCGTTGATGCCTCTAGTTTAACCCCAGCAGGGTGGCGGGGTGAGGATGTGTCGAATATATTTGTGGGGCTTTATCAAAGTGCGGGCAAGGATATAGAAAAAGCCCAAAAGGGGGTGATCTTCTTAGATGAAGTGGATAAGTTGGGTGTGGATGCGGATGATGAGCGGTTTAAAACCCAAGTGCAAAACGAATTTCTCAAGCTCATGGAGGGACACAGCCTCACTTTCAAATACGATGACAAGTCCATCACTCTTAAAACCAATGATATATTATTCATCTTTGCTGGATATTTCAAAGACCTTTATACCAGCTTAAATACCGCCACAAAGCCCCAGTGCTCCATTGGTTTTATGAATACAGCCCCCACAGCTTCAAGCCAACCCCCACAAGAGGTGAGCAGTCAAGATTTAGAGCGTTGTGGCTTGTCTAAAGAGTTTATCGGGCGTATTGGGTTGCGTGTGGTGTTAGAACCCGTCAATCCTCAAATGCTCGCTGATGCAATCATACAAGAGCTAAAGCCCTTCCAAGACTGCTTTTTAGAGTGTGGCAGTGTGCTTGAGATGACCAAAGAGGCTCAAGAGATGTTGATTAGCCAAGCCATTGAGGAGGGCACAGGTATGCGCGCGATCAAAACCCTCTTAAGCCAAGTGATACACCCCTTGAGATTTGGCATAGAGGCGTGGCGGGGCTATAAGTGTCTCATCACAGCAGAGGTTCTAAGCCACAAAAAAGAACCCACAAAGATTGCTTTAAATGTGCCTAAGAATGGTTAATGCTAGGGGGTTTTCAAAAGGGCAAGACACAAAAATTATCATAAAGGAGAAGAGATGTTGTCTAAATCTAAGTTGATTCAAGGCATGCAATGCCCCAAAATGCTGTGGTTTGCAGAACACAAACCAGAGGTTTTAGAGCAAGCAAAGGATGCGCATGGGGAACTGGAGGATAAAATGCAAGAGGGCAAAGAGGTGGGGGCATTAGCGCGGGCGTTGTTTGCTGGTGGAGTTGAAGTGGCTTATCACACGGACATAGGGCAAATGGTGGCGCGCACCCAAGAATTACTAGAGCAAGGCGTAAAAACCATTTACGAAGCCACCTTTGAACACAAGGGGGTTGTTGTGATGGTGGATATTTTAGAGATTGAGGGCGATCGTGTGGTGTTAAACGAAGTGAAAAGCTCCACGAGTGCTTATAGCGATAAGAATAACACCAAGCCCAAAGAGGCGTATTTGTGGGATTTGGCGGTGCAATACTATGTCCTTAAAGGTTGTGGCTATGAGATTAAGGGGGCTTGCTTGGTTGGTCTTAATAACACCTATAGAAGAGAGGGGGCATTGGACCTAGAAAAGTTGTTTATCAAGCACGATTTTTTAGGGTTTGTCAAGGGTTTTCAAAGCGAAATGCTCCAGCGTTTAGAGGACATACAGAGCACCCTAGAAAACCCACAAGAGCCCAATACCGACATCGGCGCACATTGCAATAAACCCTATGGGTGTTTGGCAAAACATTATTGTTGGGAGAAACAGCGGGAGATTGTCGGGCATGAGCATATCTTTGCCCTAACTAGACACGGATTTAGCTCTAAGGTCATGAAGTGGTATCAAGGCAAAAAAATCTTTTTTAAAGATTTAAAAGAGAAGGACATCCAAGATCTCACAGACAATCAAAGAATGCAGGTGGAATGCGCTTTAAATGGCAAGGCACATATAGATGAAAAAGGCATTGGAGAGTTTTTAGAAAACATAAAATATCCCCTCTATCATTTGGATTTTGAAACTTATAAACCCGCCATCCCTCCATTTGATGGCACCAAACCCCATGGGCAAATCCCTTTCCAATATTCGATTCATATTGAGCATGGAGATGGACGCATAGAGCACAAAGAGTTTTTGGCCGATTGTGGCACAGATGGGCGTTTAGAATTAGCCAAAAGATTGGTTAAGGATATTTCTAGCAATGCTTGTGTTTTAGCCTACCATGCAAGCTTTGAGAAAGGGATACTCGCAGAGTTGGCGGCGTTTTTGCAAGAATCGCATCCTAACTTAAGTCGAGATTTACTCTCTATCAGTGGAAACATCCTTGATTTAGAAATCCCTTTTAGCAATAAACACTACTATACCCCTAGTATGCATGGTAGCTCTAGTATTAAAGAAGTCTTGCCCGCTTTAGTGCCCGACTTTGAAAAGGCCTATAAGGATTTGGAGCTCGTGCATAATGGTGAGGAAGCGATGCAAGCTTATGCTCAAATGCCCCATATGTCTAAGGAGGAGCAAGAAAAAACCAAAAAAGCTCTTTTGGAATATTGCAAGTTAGACACTTTGGCGATGGTGAAGGTGTTGGGGGTGTTGAGGGGTTATAAAAGAGTTTTATAAGCAGGTGGGCTTAATGCAAAGATCTTTCTCCTATTTAAGCCAAACATCCTACAATACCTGCAATCAATACCAAAGCGAGTCCAAATGCACTACACTCTCAAAAACAAAGATCGCAATGTCTTAGAGTTTGAAGTTTTAAATGAGGGCAAAAACCTACACTTTAAAGTGTTGGATGAAACCCTATTGCCCTATTATATCCGCATCAATGGGGCAAGTGAAAAACACATTTTAAGATGGCTACGCAAGCGCAAAGTCCCTGATAACCGCTGGTTTGCTTTTTCAATCTTAGATGCCCTAGAGGGAGGCTTAGAGGCTGATGAAAAAAACCCTTTAGCCTATCTCAACACAACTTTCGCCCTATCCCTAAAAGATAGCTTTTGGGTTGTGCCCACAGACAGAGCACACCTTTATGCGTGGGCTAATGTCAATCTTTTTGAAAATGAATTTAACCCCATTTTGCAAGGAGTGGCTTTTGGTGGGGATAGGGGGCAAACACAAGGGCAAATCCTAAGCCCTGAACCCACAACAGATGGAATGCTTAGAAAGTGTTGGCGCAGAACCTCTAAGGGCATTATTGAACTTATTAAGGGGACAGGGGAGGGAGATGAACTGCGCTGTGTTGTGGCTAGAGAGCCTTTGTGTGAGTATTACATGCCACAAGTGGCTCAGACTATGGGCTTAGATTGTGTGGTCTATGATTTAGAAAAAGGGATTGGGGATTGGGGGAGGCGTGAAAGGTTTAGCACCTGTCCGCTTTTTACAAGCCAAGAAGTGGGCTTTTTAGCCATTTGGGAGTGTTTGCCCTATGAAGCATTGCGCTCAAAAGAACTAAAGCAAGCCATAGAAGCGGTGATGGGGGTGCAAGCTTTGAGCGATTTAATGCTTTTTGATGCCATTATTGGCAACATTGACCGCCATTTAGGCAATTTTGGGATGCTTGTTAATAACGATACAAACGAACTCATTAAGCCCGCTCCTATCTTTGACAATGGGCGGGCGATTTTTAACTTTCTCAATCAATGGAGGATTGACAAATATTATCATTTGGACCACTTACAACCCTATTATTTTAAAAGTAGCTTTGGCTACAGATTTACAAAGCTTGTTGAAACGCACGCTACACCTAAGAGTTTGGATTTATGCGACAAACTCCAAGACTTTACATTTACCCCACACCCTAAATACCGCCCAAGCCGTGGTTTAATCAAGGCGTGTAGTGAAGTGGTGTGCCAAAGGGCAAAGGATGCTAAAAGGGTGGTCTGTGAGGCATTAGAAAACTAATGAAGTTAAGTCATATTGCAATAGTCTAGGCAAACAAAAACTTACATCTATGTCTTTAGATCGCAATCGGTCGTTTATTCTATATCGCACGCCACTCTCTCTGTGGGGTTGATCAGCGCAAAAAAAGCTTTTACCCATTTTCCCTCTTTTCTCTCTCTGCCGGCACATTTGAATAGAAAATCGGCGTGTTTTTTTGCACTATGGCGGAACTATGTGGAACTATGTGGATAGTTCTTGTTTTTTGCAACAACAGCCCCCTACACAAAGGGGTAAGATTAATGCCAAGACCCAAGAGCTCAATACAGCCACGCAGAACGCCCTACAATCCACGCAAGACAAGCAAGCGGTGATACAGTCCTTAAGGACTTAAAAGCGCAATATGAGGCTTTAGAGGGGCAATATAACGCATTGCAGACAGAGAGCACGGAAGACAAGGACAAGATACAATCCAACACCTCAGCGGGCACAGATCAACAAATAGGGCAAACAAACCTAAATGGCGAGTTTTTAGCCCACATCAAAGAGATAAACACAAAAGACCCCCAATTAGCCCAAGAGCTCTTAAGCGATTTTTGGGATAATTCAATGCGCTGTATCAACAATGCCAGAAATGCCCTTGAGTGGCTAGAAAAACACCCGCCACAACCCCAAAAAGGGATATGAGGTAAGCATATTTAACTTTTTTAACGCTTTGCAAGACCAAACAAGCATTATATTAAACCTTTACTCACCAAGCAGTTAGACTTAAAAGTCTAATATCTTAGGCATTTTGGCTTGTTTTATGGATAATTCTATTCTATCGTTTGTATTTTGATAGATTTAGTATTGTTTGTTGTTGCTTAAAGGCATACAATACCACACAATAACATATCATACAATACAACCGCCAAAAAACCCGTTAAGTCAGTGTGTCAGTAGTTTGGTTAGGGGTGTTGTTGCCGTGCGGTGAGCCCGCCCCCGTTATAAGTGTGTAAGTTTCATCTAGTGTTGAGTTTGCGGGCGAAGCTACAAGGGTGCGTAAGCACCCCGCCGTTTTTTGGGGCAAAAATCAACCCGCCCCAAAGCCCTATTCTTAGTCTATCGTTTGTATTTTGATAGATTTAGTATTGTTTGTTGTTGCTTAAAGGCATAATTGCTACTTTAGCCCCCTACTTTTGCAGTAGGCTAGAAAGCTAGCAAGTTGTGGCTTTTTGGGGCAGTCTATGAGCTTTAAAATGGCGGAGTAAGTTAAGCCCCTTTCTCTGTAAAGGCGGATTGTGTCTTTAAAAGGGTCTAGCGGGTGATTTTTGTTGAGAGTGCCTTTAGCCCGCCCTAGATGTTGCCCCTCAGCTTTTTTAGCCGCCAAAGCGGATTTAGTGCGTAGGCTTATCATCTCACGCTCTGCCTCAGCCAAATAGCCATAAATGGCGATGAGAAGCTTGCCTATGGCGTTGTTGTAGGTGCTTAGCTCTGGCTGTCTAACAAAACACACCGCAACGCCATTGGCGTTAAAATGCTCCATTAGGTTCATCACTTCCACCATCGAACGCCCTAAGCGGGTTAATTCCGCTACTAGCAACAGATCGCCCTTTTGGAGCTCTTGCTTTAGCTCATTGATACGGCGTTTCTCTTGGCTCTTGCGTGAGCTCATCTCTACTTCAATCCAGCGGGCAATGGTTAGGTTTTCTTGTTTGGCGTAGGTTTCTATGTCGTGGCGTTGCCCTTGTTGCTCTTGTGTGTCTTTGGAAACCCGCACATAAGCCACGACTTTTTTAGGCTTTTCTTGTGTGGCAGAGCTCTTAACTTTTGAGGCCACTGCTTTGGGTTGTTTTGTTTCTTGCGTGGCGGGCGGGTTTTGCTTTTTGGCACGGGACTTTTTGGGTTTTTGGGTGTCTATTTGGGCTTGTGTTTCTAGCACACCCCCCGGTGTTGTTTCTTTTGGTTTTCGTGGCATTTTACCCCTTTTGGTTTAAGATACAGCATTATAGCACAATAACTATTAAAATACAAACGATAGAGTAATATTTTAAGTTTTTACTAAACGGGCGTTTAAACGCAAAAGACGCACATTCTAGGTTTTTTGGTTTTTAAAACGAGAATTTGAAACTAGAAACTAACTTGAAGCTTTTTGTGTGGCACAAAAGTGTTTTGTGCTTTTGCCTACTTGCACTAATAGCGTTTTTAGAGCCATAGAGGGGTCTACAACCAACACCTTACCCCTAACCTATACCAAAGCAAGGAGGGCAAGATACACAAAGCCCACAAAATCCACAAGCAAGGCAAGACCTAGAGGTGTCTAAGCCCCAAGAACCTAAAAAGCCAAGGGGAAGGAAGCCTAAACACACGAAAAACACGCCTACAGCAAACCAAACTGGAGATACCAAGAGAGGTGTGGAATAATAGGTGCTTTGCTTAATGTCAGTTGTTACACTACAATTTTGCTCAAACTCACGGAGATCCACATGGCTTACACCATCATAGAAGTTGAGAGGCTAACAGGTATTTCCTCACGCAGAATCCGCTTTTGGTGCGATAAGGGGCTATTCTCCTTTGTGCAAAGCGATCAAAACGGGGTGCGTTACTTCTCTAAAAGCGACATTGCTTGGGTGGAGTGGGTGCAGTGTTTGCGTGCATGTGGCATGCCCCTAGCCACGATTAAAGACTATATCTACTTATCCCAACAAGGCATGAAAAGTGCCCCACAACGCAAGGCAATTTTAGAGCAACAGCTTAAAGATTTACGCCTTCAGCTAGACAGCTTGCATAAGGCAGAAGCTAAAATTGCCCATAAAATTGAACTTTATTCGCAAATGATTGCCGAGCAAAAGGACTTTTTGAATCCAAGCAACCCTGCTTATGCGGGCAAACCTAAAAAGAACCCTTGACAAACACTAGGTGTCAGATTTTATAATCCTAGCACTCTCAAAATCAAGGAGAAACATGACACATAAGCAATTAGGACAATTCAAAGTCAGCCCATTAGCTTTAGGGTGCATGGGCATGAGTTTTGGTTATGGCGAAGTGCATGACAAAAAAGAAATGATTAAACTCATACACGAAGCCTTTGAGCTAGGCATTAACTTTTTTGACACCGCTGAAGCCTATGGGGAATACAATGAAGAGCTTCTAGGCGAAGGCATTAAAAGCATTAGGAACAGAGTTGTCCTAGCCAGCAAATTTGGGATTTACAAAGAGCAAGCACAAGGGTGGGCTTTAAAAACCGACTCCAGCCCTAAACGCATACGATTAGCCTTAGAGGGGAGCTTAAAACGCCTAGGAGTGGAGTGCTTAGACCTTTACTACCAGCACCGCGTGGATACCAACACACCCATAGAGCAAGTCGCAAGCACCATGCAAGAGCTCATTAAAGAGGGCAAGATTAAAGCATGGGGCATGAGCGAAGCGGGGCTAGAGAGCCTGCAAAGAGCCCACGCCATTTGCCCGCTCACAGCATTGCAAAGCGAATATTCTTTGTGGCATAGAGAGCCCGAAAAAGAGATTTTGGGCTTTTGTGAAGCAAATAACATTACTTATGTCGCCTTTTCGCCTTTGGCTAAGGGGCTGTTTGGGGGCAAAATGGATAAAAACGCCACTTTTTCTAAAGAGGACTTTAGAAATATCGTGCCCAAATTTAGCCAGCAAAACCTAGCCCAAAACTACGCTTTGGTGGAATTGTTGCAGACCACCGCTAAAGCCAAAAACGCCACTCCCGCACAAATCGCCCTTTCGTGGATTTTACACATGCAACGCATTGTGATCCCACTATTTGGCACGACCAAAGAAACGAGATTAATCGAAAATGTCGGGGCTCTAAGCGTGCAATGGCAAGCGGGCGAACTAGAGGACTTTAACAAAAAGCTAGAACAAATCATCATAGTCGGGGAGAGATACCCGACAAATCTTAATGACAAGGTCGGCAAATGAAACAGCCTAACAACCCAAAACGCCGAACACTCTTGGCGAGTGCGCTCATCGGGGGTTCTTTGCTCTCTCTTGGCATGCTAGAGGCTAGGGGGCATAAAGGTGCGTCCAAAAGTGCGCCCAAAAAGCGTTTTTTAGGCAAATTAGAGGTTTCTTGTGTGGGGCTTGGCGTGCAAAACATGGGGCGCAAATACGACACTTCTGTGCCCTACCGCCCCGAAATGATCGCTGTGATCCGCCGGGCTTTTGAGGAGGGCGTAACTTTATTTGACACAGCTGAGGCTTACGGACCTTTTGAATCGGAGAGGATTTTAGGCGAAGCCGTTGCGCCTTTTAGAAAAAAAGTGGTGATTGCGACCAAATTTGGCTTTGACATCGATCAAAAAACGGGCAAGCGCGGACCCGGTCGCAACAGCAAACCCGAACACATTAAAATAGTCGTGCATAATATGCTTAAACGGCTACGCACCGACTACATTGACCTACTCTACCAACACCGAGTCGATCCAGAGGTGCCGATTGAGGATGTCGCTGGGGTTGTGGGGGATTTGATGCGACAAGGCAAGGTTTTACACTGGGGGTTGTCAGAAATGGGGCTAAATACCCTAAGACGCGCCCACGCCACCTTGCCTGTGAGTGCCGTGCAGAGTGAGTATTCTATGCTTTGGCGGGGACCTGAAGAACATGTTTTACCTTTGTGTGAGGAGTTGGGGATTGGTTTTGTCCCGTGGAGCCCACTAGGCGTGCAGTTTTTAACGGGCTGGATCGACAAAGATACCCGTTTTGCAAAGGGGGATTTTAGAGCGTTAGAAAGCCGTTTTGCGCCCGAAAATCTCCCTAATAATTTAAAATTAGTCCATTTGTTGCAAGAGTGGGCGTTAAAGAAAAACGCCTCGCCCGCCCAGATTGCCCTAGCGTGGCTCTTGGCTAAAAAACCCTACATTGTGCCCATCCCCGGCACCACCAATAAAGATCACATGCTGGCTAACACCGCTGCTAGCGCGCTCACATTAAGCCCTCATGAAATGCAAGAGATCGACACCGCCCTAAATGCCATCAACATTCAAGGCGCGCGCTTGCCCGATTTTGTGCAAGCGTATTCAGGTGTAGAAGCTCCGCTTAAAAAGTAGACTGGAAAACTTGGGTTAAAGCTAAAAGAATTATGTTGAATCTTCTGAAGTGGGGGTTTGATTTGATTTATAAAATCAGTGAAACTCTTGCTAAGCTTAGTATCTTTCCCTGTTCTTATTTTGTTGTCTATCCCCCACAATCGCTTTCAACCCCCAAACCATGTTTGATACTCCCTACCCCTAATCTTGCGCTCTACGAGCTTTTAAAAGCACTTTAAACGCTATGTTTGATTTATTGCTCTCTCATACTATTTTGAAAGACACGAATGTTTCTAAAAACGACATGATTATCACTAAACCAACATCAATAGGGCATTTCAGGCACTGTGGTATTCTTGTATCTCTAGAGTCTGCAAAGTGAAACCAAATTTGTGTAAAACCCCCAAAAGCTCAACAACTCCACCATTAAAATCGGATAAATCGATGTCTTTAATGCCTTTAGATTCAGCGACAACCTCTAAAGCATCTTTAAGCTCTACCATGTCGCCATCCTTTAAAACAGCGTTAAGGTAAGATAAGCGTCTTTCATCGGTATCTAACATTTGCGCTACTCTAAAAGGTTTAAGGGTTACTTTCATGGCAACTCCTCTAAGATTTTTTGCGCATTAATTATATCCTTTTGTTGTGTGCTTTTATCGCCTCCACACAGTAAAATCACTAACACATCGCCCCTTTTAGCGACATACAAGCGGTAGCCTGCACCTGTGTGGATACGCATTTCAAAGATTTGACCTGTAATGTGCTTATGATCGCCAAAATGCCCACTTTTCTCCAAAACCTGTAAACGGCGTGCGATTGCATCCCGTGCTTTCAAATCTTTGAGTTTCTCTAGTCACTCTGTAAAAATGCTTGTGCTCTGTATTTCCATGCGTGCATTTTAACGCAAGAACGCCCATTATGGGGATGTTATAGGGTTAGAAATTTATACACCATGCCTGTATTCCCGCCAAACACATTCTAAGTTCAGATTTTACTTTTTTCAAGCTCAAAAAGTGAATTAGATTGGCTGGGTTTAAAGGACTCGATGCACTAGAACTTACAACACAACATCCTAAAGCTCAGTCAAATACCTTCTAAAAGCTAACATTGGCTTTCCATCATTTTGTTTGTTTATGTGAATACCCTTTCTAGCCCCCTAAAAGCCCCTATAATCAACACAATACCTCTAACCCATAGTTTTACTCTATTAACCACTCTTAACGCTCTAGGGGCGTTTTTGTGATAGTTAGCCCCCGCCCCCGTGTTTTGGCGGTTAGGTAGTGGCGATGGGCTTTTAGGTTTGGGGTTTTGGGTGTGTGGGTTGTGGCAACACGGAACAGATCGCCCGTTTGGGTGTAGAGTGGCAACAGAAAAAGAAACCTTCCCTACCCATAGCACAACTAAAAGGCGGGGTGTTTAATGGGGTGTTTGTTCTAGGTGAAGTGGAGGTTTCTTTTTTTTCATTACCCCCACCATTTGGTATTAAAATTATCGGTATTATTATTACGCCTTTTTGTATTCATCGGTTGTGTTAGGTGTGGGTAGAAATGTCATGTTAAAGGCGGGCAAAATGGGGGTTGCGGACAGAAAAACGAGGTAGGAGTTTCTATAAAGGGAAAAGGGTACAAGTAAAGTGGTATTTACTCAGTCCTTGCATGGATACTCATTTAACGCCAATGCAATCTTTTACGCTACACTTTCGCAATCTTTTTTTCATATCACCGGAGGTGTTGCGTGTCTTTATTATCTTTTGCTCGAATAGTGGGGGGGGGCATTAGCCCTACTCATTAGCGGATGTGGTCCCATGCAACTTGTCCCGATTAAGGGACCCCAAATTTCAGAACAAGCGGCAGCACCCTTGCACAAAATGATGGCACAACGCTGTAAAAAAGCGTGGCCTTATGGCGACAAAGATTATGCAGAATTACAGAAACTAGCATTGGAAGATCTAAAATACCAAGCCGACCAATATGCAAAAGGACTAGGATATCAAGGTGCGCGTATGGTAAATATGAAAGCAATGCGCAAGCATTATGTCAATGTCTATCTCTTCGGGCTTTATGGCACGAAATGCATGGCAATAGGTGGATATGTCCAACCAATTGGCAGAAATTTCCAAGAACAACTTGAAGACGAAGCATTCAAACAAGCGCAAGAAGACATGAAAAGAGCCAAAGAAGAAGCTGCCGAACGAACGAAGGAAATAAGAGAAAGACAAGATGAATTGAGAAAAAGACAAGAGGAAATAAGAAAGAGGGAAGATGAAATGAGAAAAAGACGGGAAGATATGTTGAAAAAACAAGAGGAAATACTAAAAAGACAAGAGGATATGATAAAAAGACAAGAGGAGCGCACAAGAACACACTAAATGCCTTGCTTTTTTTTGCCGTGTCCCCACAATGCAAAAAAAATCGGGCTAAAACACATTCAGATCATGCGCTCAGATCATGTGCTTATAAAAAAGCTACAAACTCAACACAATCCTTTTCCCCCGCCTTTGTTCTTGCGGGCGTGTTCTTGGAGTGCGTTTGTTAATTCCTGCTCCAATGTTTCTCTTAAGCGCGCCACATCGGCGACATCTGCAATCAGTAGATCGGCGCGCATTTTTAGATAGTCGGCTTTAGCGGGGTCTAGGGGGGCGGTTTTTTGTATAAAAGCATACACCTCCCCCAAGAATACTTGCAATGCCTGCTCTTGGGTTGTGTTTAATAGGCGGGCATTTTGGGCTTGCAGATCGGCAATGGCTCTGTCTTTAGCCCCGCTCTGCTCTTGCAGTTTTTTATTCTGCGCTTGCAATAACCCATTCTGTTCTTGCAACTCTTTAAAGGCGGGATCATCTGCGGGGGTTTTGGCAATGGGGGCGGGCTTTAAAGCCTTTTCCAATGCGGTTGTAAGCTCTGTTATCTTGCCCTCAAACTCCCGCAAGGTTTTCTTGTCCTCTGCACTCTCTGTCTGCAATGTATTATATTGCCCCTTTAAAGCCCCATATTCCGCTTTCAAGTCCTCAAAGGCTTTATCTGCCTTTTGCTTGTCCTGCGTGGATTGTAGGGCGTTCTGCGTGGCTGTATTGAGCTCTTGGGTCTTGGTATTAATCTTGCCCTCTAAGTCTTTGATCTGATCCGCTTGCTTATCAATCCGCCCATTAAGCCCGGTAATGGTTGTATTTTGTTGCCCTATCGTGGTTTGTTGGGTATCAATGGTCTTTAGCCACTCTTGCCCTTTAGTTTCTAGGGCTGTGAGCTTGTCTAATGCTGTGCCCGCATTGTTTGCCCCTTGCCCCTCAATCAATGCGCTGTAAGCGGTGTTGATGGCTTTCTCTAGGTCTGCTTTGGCACTTTCCGCATTGCTAGCCCTTTTCTCCGCATTGCCTTTCTCTGTAGTGAGTGCCTTAATGTCCTCATCTTTGGATTTAATGTCTTGGGCTTGGGTGTGGGCTTGCTCTTTTAGGGCATTTGCCTCATCGGGGTTGAGATAGCCCTTGTATTGCTCTTGCACCTCTTGCTCTCGTTCTTGGGCTCGTTTCTCTAGCTCTTTAATGCGTGCATACAACTGCCCAATACTCAAGCCCGCTTTCTTTAAAGCCAACAACTCTTGGTAGTCCTGCTGTGTGAAACAATGATACACCTTGTTAATCTCAATCCAATCTTTACGCACCTGCCCTATTATGGCATTCTGCTCTTTTTGCGTGAGTTTTCTATCTAGGGGAAGAGAAGGTTCTTTTTCTGCCTGCCCTCCCCCCGCTAACTCAAGCCAAGCAGATTGCCATTGGGTATTAGCCTCTGTAAGGTCTGCATTTGTTGTGGCTAGGTCTTTGTTTGTTTGCCCTAAACCGGCGTTAGTCTTTGCTAGTTCTTGGTTTTGTTTTGTGAGATTGGCGTTGGCTGTGGTTAGTTTTTTGTTTTGCTGTGTGAGATTGGCATTGGCGGTTCTAAGTTCCGCAATCCTATCTGTTGCTTGAACAAGAGTATCTTGCGCATATCCCATAAGCTCTTTCTTGTCCTTCTCTTGCGCTTTTGCCATTGCCACAAACACCTTTTCCCGCCCTTTTTGCTTATTCATCAATGCCCCATAAGCTCTAGGCTCAATGCGTTTAGCTCCACTGCCTTTGATAAGCACATTGCCCCGATAATCTTTGACATCATACTTGGGCTGTCCCCTCTGCATTTTCAAAAGTATTGCAACGAATTTTTGCATATGGCAAGCAGTTCTATATGTGATGTATTGCTTGCGATACATGCTCTTGCCCGTAATGGGGTGCAAGGTAACAAACTCTAAATGGGCGTGGTGATTAATGTGTTCTATGCCATCATCATCTACATGCCCCTCATCTCTATGAATGGCGATTTGGTAGCATTGGAATTTATACCTTTTTGCAAAACGCGAAACAAGCCATTCTAAATCTTGCATCGTGGTATCAGGCTTGATATTCACCACCGCACTCCACAAATAACGATCTGCTTTTGCCTTAAAAGGTTGATTAAAATGTTGCTTGTAATTAATCTTTGCCTGCTCCACCAAGCTATCCCTCAAAGCCCTTGCCTCTGTGGCGTTTCTGTTGCACTCTATACCTAACCCCCCACTCTCAAGCACATAACTAGGTTTAACCGATCGGTCGTTGTGTTTTTCTTGGATACTGAGCTTCGTGGGCTTGAAGTTTATAGAAGCAATATAACCCATTAGTCAGGCTTTTTGTTAGGAAAAACGCCCGCTTGATCTATTTGGTTTTGTGTGGGGGTTGTCTTAACATCTTGGGGCTTTTTGCTTTCTTGTGTCGCCTTAGTTTCTTTAGGCTCTTGCTTGGCGGGGGTCGCCTCAATTTTCTTAGTTTCCTTAGCCTCTTGCTGTTGGGGTGCTTGCTTTTTGGCATAAATCAAATTGTTTAAAGCACTGCTAACTTTTTGTTTTTCGGCTACTTTTTGCTCCCCTTGCTTTTTAATGCCCTCTAGTTCTTTGCTCCCCTTATTTTCAAAATCTTTGAGCTCTTTGTTCAGCTTGTCTGTAAAAGCTTTAATATCCCGTTCTGTTTTGTTTGCCAAAGATTTTAGGTCTTTCTCGTGCTTGTCTTTTGCGTCTTTGTATTTGTCCCTAAGCCTAATAATTTCATTGTGCAATCGGCTCTCTAAGTCCTCCAAAGCCCGCCTAGACATTTTGCTATAATCTTTTGCCATACCAAAACTCCTTGTATTGATTTAGGGCATTTTAGCACGGAATGCTGGCAATAGCATTTTTGTTTTTTCTGCATTTAAGCCCCCTGCAAGGGCAAATTTGCCAAAATGAGCTTGCGAATGTCCGCTGTAGGCGGTTGGGAAATTTGCAAATTTTCCACCCTATCGGGACGCTCACAAGTTCGCTTGGAAAGTTTGCCCCCTCAAACGCCGGGGGTGGCTTAGATTACAAAATAGATGTGTTAATATAATTCTTTAAATGAGTGTTTTTAGAGGATAGAGATGGAACACAGGTTAAGTGATTTATCTTTACTTGAAAGAGAACAACTTTTTAGAACACTGCGTATAGTCTTAACACATCATAGCAATGCCATTGAAGGATTGAGTCTCCAGCTAGAAGAAACCCGTGTGCTCTTAGAAAAGGGATTAACAGCAAGCAATAAGCCTTTACACGAACAACTCATTGTGTTGGGGTTTGCAAGTGCCTATGATGTTGTGGTGCGAGAGGCTAGTGATAGAAACAAGCTCTTGGATACAAGTTTGATTAAAGACTTACATTATTTGCTATTCAAACCTGCTTTGGATGTTAGTCCTACTCTTGTGGCTAAACCTATTGGAGCTTATCGCACCTCTGAAGTGATGATTACAGGGGCAAATTTTAGCCCCACAATTCCTGCTCTGATTTCCCAAGCATTAAAAAATCTCTTATTTAGACTACCTAGTAATCATCTCACTCTAGCCCAAATTGCTCTGTTCCACGCAGAGTATGAACGCATCCATCCCTTCATTGATGGCAATGGACGCACGGGTCGTCTCATTATGGCTTTTCAAGCCATTCAAAATGATCTAGTGCCTCCCTTAATTTTAGATCAACAACGCACAGAGTATTTTGCTCTCTTAGAGCAATGCCAAACAGGCTCAAACTGCAATCACTTTGCAATGTTTCTTAAACAATGCCAGTGCCAGAGTTTGGAGCTCATAGAATGAGAGGTGAATGAAAGGGTTTCACATAAAAAGATTTTTAGGTGTGTCTAGTCTGTAATTTAGTAGTTATCACAAACAATTCAAAACAAATTTTTCAAACGCCAAGCATCTATCTCATTTTTCTTTTTGAAGGTGTAGGTAAAATAATGGGGGGCATCACAATCAGGGATGACTTTTTTAAAAAAATTGATGTCTTTCTTTTCTCTGTGGTGGCGTTTAGCAATCTCTAAGTCTGTATCTGTGGGTTCTAGGATTTTAAAAAGTGATAAAATATCTTGTTCTGCATCTTGGATTTTAGCGATGAGTTGCACTTTTTTAAAGACATAAACCCTACCATTTTTGCAATCTGTTACTAACTCACCCCCTCTTGTGGGCATAGGACTTTGTAAAACAAAAATTTCTGCGTCTTGGTTTGCACTCGTGGGTGTATTTTGGGTGTGGGTGTGTGCTGTTGGTGTATCTGCTTGAGTAGTAGTCTGTGTGGCATTAGCACCCCCACTTTTGTAAGCGGTTTTTAAAAATTTGTTTTTGAGTTCATCAATGCTTTCAAACACAAGAGATAGATATTCATTCCCACAGACTTGGAATAGATGCCTATTGTCTTGATACAGATCAATCACTCCCATCATCTCAGGGTCTAAAAACCCATTGATTCTAAACTGCACGCAGATTCTTTTGGTTGTAGGACAAGGGTAGATGTCTGTGATCATCGCATCGCTAAAAGTATAAGCTTTGCCTTCTTTATCTCTAACACTGAGCTTGCCCCGCATATCTAGGCATTTATTGAGGGTGTTAATATCTCTTTTGCTAAAGCGTTTTAGGGGTGGGGTTTTGGCATTTTCTAGGGCTTTTTCTAGCTCAACGATGATAGGATTTGGAATGACTTCAAATGTGTAGCCTAGCACTTTTTGTCCCCGTGCCTTAGCTTTGTTCTTAATCACTTTAATGGACTTGTAGGGGGGTTCGTAGGGACTCATAGGTTTTTTTTGGGTGAGCTGTTTAATGGTGGGGTTTAGCATATGAATATCGATGTCGCTTATTCTTGTACCCTTAGGGATACCCATAAAGGCAAAAAAGCCCTCTATGTTGTTCTCGTACATATGCACATGAAAAACCCCATTCTTGTCTGTAGCACGTTTGAACCGCTCCAATAATCTAAAAAAATTTTTGGCATATTTGCCACTTAAATCTACAAAAGTTTGGAGCTTCATGCTCGTGAAGTTTGCTTTTAAATCGTTTAGCAAGTAGGTAAAATAGGGGTCATTGACTTGAATATCTAGGTATTCAATGTTTTTATTTTTGTCGTATTGCACCTCAAATTTTCTAAAGAACATGACCTTGCTTCTTTGCACCTTTTCATCATCAACCATTTTGATTAGATCAAAGTTAGCTCCAGCTATATTGTTGAAAAGATTAATGATTAGCTTATAAAGCCTTGCATTAGGCATATCTGCATCGCCCGCTAAAATCTTTAGTTCTTTTGGGGTAAAGCGGATGATGGTATCTTTTTTGTCTTTTAGACGATTGAATAAACTAAAGAATAAATTGCTTTCAAGCTCACTCAAAGTACCCAAATTGACTTTGTAAATGTTATTGTGCATAACAATTTGCCCTCGATCGGCAATGCTTAATTCTTTTGCTAAAATAGGGGCTTTTGTGGGCGTATCATCCACTACCGATGTTAAGTTTTGTATCTCTGTTTCTGTGGGTTTTTCAAGGATAGAGGTTAAGGCTTTTTTGTTTTTATGTTCTGATGCTTCTTTAACCACTTCTTTGGAAGTTTCTTGTGTCAGTGGCTGTGAGGTTTTTTTGAGGGCTTCTTGTTGCACAACGGACTGGAGCATGGTATTTTCACCAAATTCAAACCACACGGTTAAAATGCTGACTATATCGCTTAAAGTTATTGCGTAGTCTTTCTTTAGTCCTTGTTTTAGCACTGGGTTATTAGTTTTTGTTGAAAGTTCTTGTATTTTGTCAAGTGTCATTATCAAGGATTTTGCGCGGTCTATTGTGTCTGGCGATATGCTAATGCCAGCTACCCTATCTTTTTCCCATTCATTAGATGACAAGATAGAGACTACCTTACGCACTAAATTAGATTTTTCTATGGATAGATTTCCAAGAGCAATGGGATCATTGACATTTTTTATCTCCAAATAGGCGATTACATCTAATTCATCTTTTAGAGATTTTAGAGCGATTGAAAGACTGTTTTGATTCACTCTTGCAACTTTTTTACTTAAGGTTAAAGGCTAAATCTAGGACTATTATAGCGTAATTTTTTACAAAATTCGTTGAAACCGCAATTTATCGTTAAAACACCCTTGTTTTACCGCAATTTATCGTTAAAACACCCTTGTTTTACCGCAATTTATCGTTAAAAAAACCGCAATTTATCGTTAAAAAGCGCCTCCGCTAACATATTGATCATGAAAAACTGTTAAAAACCAAAAACTATTTTTAAAAACCGCGCGCGTGCATGATGCGCCCGTGAGTCATGCCATTTGTGGTATTGGCAACACCCCTATATCTCAGAAAGTGCGAGGACGAAATGACTTAAGCTTTGAATGCTTTTAGAAAGCAACACCAACCACCATAGGTTTGCCAAGCTGACGCTTGGCTATCACTAAGATTTTATCCTTGGGGGGCGAAAGCCCCCCAAACCCCCAAGAGAGGCTTCCAGGTGAGAAATTGTTGTATTGGCTGGAGATTCAAGGGGTTTAGGATGAGACTGGAGTCTGTGGGAGAGTGTGTGGAACAAACAAAGGTTACAGAGTGTTTTAGCGTGTCCTACAACCAACAGCTGGCAGGATTAGTGGTGTTTGGGTTTGACACGACTTAGGTGATTGGATAACAGACTGTTAAATTAGGATAATCCAAAAGAATTGGCAGAACACAGATTTTTAGAATCAAGGGGGGTTGCAGAAGAGTTTTAAGAGAGTCAAACTCGTAGATAGTGTTTAAAGGGGTCTAGGAGGCTCATAGAGCGACAGATAGAGGGTGGGGAGTATCAAACATCGTTTTGGGATTGGAAAGCGTTGTAGAGCGTTTGTGGAGTGTTGTAGAACAAGTGTGGCAAATACAAGCTTCCTAACACTTATGGCTAAAATGGTTCTAAAACGCTCTACAATTGCTTTTGGGCTTTAGGTAGTGGTTTGTATTGTTTTTGGCAAGATTGCGGTGTATGATGCCTTTACGGGGCCAGAATCGCTATGTTTCATCTTTGTCGTTTTTTGTCGTTTGTCTAGTCTTGGGGTCTAGATGAACTCTATGAGATATTTTTTGAGATATTTTTATGGTGTAGAATAATTGTCTTGCAGTTAACACAAACTTCGCTTAACGCTTGTGGTCTTGCTACACCTTGAAGATTTTGGATTCACCACGGCTACGGGTTTGGGTGTGGCAAGGGTTATGTGGCATGGGAGGATTTATTTACACTCCCGTGCTACCATACGGTCGGGTTTCACTATTAGCAAACCCTAACCCCAACATGGAGAGAAGGAGATGGTCTATAAAGATTCAGGTCCAGATTTAACTCATCAAATGAGGACAGAACACGACAGCTTAAAATCAGCTCGTGATAAGGCAAATGAGTTCGATAAGCTTAATAAACAAGCACAGTCGTATGGCTATGAAAGTGCAAGCAAAGCCATTGGTAAACTTGGTGAAATCCATGAACGAACAGAGCAATACGGCGGTCCAAATAAAGCCCTTGATTATCTCGATAACATGGATAGCTTCGTAGATGAGAAACTAGATAAAAAAATGATGGATTTTGAGGTTAAAATGAAAACAGAAATTTCGAATGTCATATTAAGCAGTGCACTCGCTAGAATAACACAGGAAGAGCAAGGACCACAATCAACCCACACTAAGTCGAGGTCAAATAAAAACAATGCAATAAGAAGCGATAACTTCACTGCATACTTCTTCACAAGCAGTGAACCACACGAATAGTAAGTAACAATTCTTAATATTCTGATATTCTGTAAAATGAAACGGAGGGGTTTCTGTAAAACTTCAAAAGCGAGTTTCATATGCTGCGATAAAGCTAATTGCAAGACAAATTCTAGTACCCTAGCGAAATTATCTAATATCTAAAAAGGATACTTCATGGCAATCGGTTCAGTAGATATACAGGGGGCTACAGTCTATGTTTATGACGAACACAAACGCTCTTGCTATTTACAAAAGGCATGGATCAAAATGGATTTGTTGGACACACTTCTAGCTCTGTAACCCTCAAACTACGTGGCAATGTTTACACCTATGATGAAAAAGGTTGTGAAATTTAACTTCAAAGACAACTTTGATCTACGAACTGGATAAGGAACTCCTATTTGCGGAGGTCTGTTTTTACCGTTTTTCGGTTGGTTACTGAATAACTTAACAGATTGTGTTGTGTAGCCTGATAGATAGCTATTGATTTTTGGGATTGTTGGCTTGATCACTGGACTTGTCCTTATTCTCCATATAACCCCTTTCTGCTTCACGGATATTTTTGAGTTTTCTTTTGTCTTGTTGGGTGAGCGTGCTCTCTTGTTCTTTTTGCTCTAAAGTGGCAGGTTTCTCTAGCCTTTTGGTGTGTTCAATCTGAGCTCTCTTGGAACTGTCGTAATCTCTCTTGGGTTTGCTGTCTGTATCGTTGCTTTCATTACTTGAACGCTTTTTAGCTTTGCTGGCATTATGCGCAACTTCTGCAAGAACATGGTGGAGCTCTAGGGCTTGTTCAAATTCATCTAAGAGCTTTGCTTTTTTGAATTTGTCCTTGAGTG